>CAIXSC010000238.1 GCA_903921945.1 uncultured Planctomycetaceae bacterium | reverse complement strand
TCTTGACGAAGAGGCGTATCGGCGACTCAAGTCGGGCATCGAAGGAAAGCAACCGGGATTTGTCCCCCCCAAGGCTCAAGCCGCTCGGGTCGATTCGACCGCCTTGAAGATCATTCCACGCGGGCTACGCTCGTTCGAGCCGGAAGATCATGCGTTCTTTCTGAAGCTAGTGCCAGGTTCGCGCGACCAGCGGGGTCTACCGGCGGTGCTTCGCGATTGGAAGCGATTGGTCGAACAGATCGATCCGGATCGCACCTTTCGCGTGGCGTATTGGTATGGTCCGAGTGGTTGCGGCAAATCGTCGCTCGTGAAAGCCGGTTTGATTCCCGCTTTGGCCGAATATGTGACGCCGGTCTATGTCGAAGCGTCAGCGGCCGATACCGAATCGCACGTGTTGCGTGAGTTGCGCAAAGCGGCCCACGAATTGCCAACAGACTTGGAACTCGATGCCGCGGTCGAGTGGCTCGCCGCGCATCCCCAGTCGCTCGGCGGACGGAAGGTTTTGCTCGTGATCGACCAGTTTGAACAATGGTTGCACGCCTCGCGCGGGCAGTTCGACGGCCCGTTGGCGGCCGCGCTGCGACACGCTTCGGGTCGCACGTTGCAGTGCCTGCTTCTGGTACGCGATGAGTTCAAGGTGGCTGCACATCGGTTCATGAAGTTTCTGGAAATCGAGCAGCGAGAGAATTTCAATTACGCGTTGATCGACCTGTTGGATGCGGACTTCGCGCGGGAGGTGTTGTTCGAGTACGGTCGCGGCTACCGACGGTTGCCCGAAACGACGGCGGAACTGACCGGCGACCAAAAGACGTTCCTCGATCGTGTCATCGCCGACTTGCGGAACGAAGAAGACGGCAAGGTGGTCTCGGTGCAATTGGCTCTGCTCGCCCAGATGCTCGAAAGCCAGTCCTGGCTGCCGGCGACTCTTGATCAAATTGGTGGTGCGGCCGGGATTGGCCGGGCGTTTCTCGAGGACAAATTCGACAAGCGATCGGCGAGCGCCCCGTGCCAATTGCACCGCGGCGCCGCGGTCAAGTTGTTCGAGGCGCTGTTGCCGGAAAGCGGCGCCGCCATCAAGGGTCGCAGCCGCTCGCGCGACGAATTGCTCGAACTGTCGGGCTACGCGCGGCAGCCGAAGGAATTCGCCGAGCTAATCCAACTGCTCGACACCGATTTGCGAATCCTCACGCCGGTCGATACCGGCAAGGAACAGGCGTACCAACTCACGCACGACTATTTGGTGCCATCGCTACGAAACTGGTTGACAGCAAAACAGCGTGAAACATGGCGCGGGCGGGCATTCCTCGTACTGGCGGAACGAACTTCAGACTGGGCTCGAAAGCCTCAGGTGCGTGCGCTGCCCGGCCCGCTGGAGTATCTAAGGATCGTCGCCGCCGCGTTCTTGCCGACATGGGGAAAGGGACTGCCGTCGCATCGGCCGACGGCGTCGCAGCGCCACCTGTTGTGGGCCGCGACGCGGTGGTATGGAATGGCGGGAAGTTTGCTGCTCGCCCTCGTGGCCGTTCTCGGCTGGTGGCGGCGGGAAGTGAATGGTGGAGACGAGGCCCGGTTACTGTGCAATGAACTGAATCGAACAAATGAGGCTTCCGCGCATCGGTCGCTGGTCGATGAAAAGCTGACTCGCTATCGGCCCTGGATCGTCGCCGAACTTCATGGCCGAGTTAAGCCAAAGCCCGACGACGATCTCACCGATGCACAGCGCGTAAATGCGGGCGAGCGCCGGGCCGACGAGGCGATTGCCCTGGTGCGTTTGAATGCGATCGATGAGACACGAACTGCGTTTCAGTGGCAAACGTACCGTGACCCAGAAGCACTGACCCAATTTGTTTTCCGCGCCCCAGAACGTGGCGTGACTGCGGAACAATTGTGGCAACTCTACGAGCGCGCCACGATTGCAGGCGACAACACGACTCGCTTCGCCGCGACGTTAACGCTGGGCGTCTTCGACAAGACCAAGCTGGCCGATGTTCGCCGCGAAGAGATCGCCGCGCGACTGAAGCTGGTGTACGCCAAGGACGCCAATTCCGGGATTCATAGTGCCACGGGATGGTTGCTCGGCGTGTGGCAGATCCCGCTCCCCGCGCTTGAACCACGGGCGCCGGCGAAGGATGGTCCCGATTGGATTGTGACCCAACCGACGAAAGACTCGCGGGACGCTCTGACGCTCATTCGAGTGCCCAAGGGACAATTCGTGCGGCGGGATTCAAATAAACCGCTGGCCGTCGGCCAGACGATCACTTTGACGCACGACGTGTGGTTAAGCGATCGGGAGGTCACCGTGGGGCTGTTTCGCCAGTTTGTGGAGGAGGTAACTCGGCCGGACGGTAGCTATCGGAAGAAGTACCCTGGTGAGATACCTGACGATTGGGAATGGGATGGCGAGGCCAAAACAGTAAGCCCCGATAGCTCGCATCCAGTTCAGAACGTTAGTTGGGATGAAGCGGTGATGTTTTGCAACTGGCTGAGTCGGCGGGATGGGCGGGAGACGGTTTGTTACCTGCGAGAGTCGAAGAGCTGGAAGCTCGTCGCTGGTGCGGATGCCTATCGATTGCCGACGGAGGCGGAATGGGAAAACGCATGTCGCGCCGGAACGGCGACTACGTACTCGTTCGGCAGCGATGAGCGTCTGCTGCGCCACCACGCGTGTTACGGCGGGAACTACGAATCGACGACATATCCCGTTGCGACGCAGATGCCGAACGCTTGGGGGCTGTACGACATGCACGGGAATGTGTGGGAGTGGTGCCAGGATTGGTTCGGTCCAAGTTATGACGCGAGTAGCCCGGCCGCCGATCCGATGGGGCCAGAGGTGGGCGTGAGCCGGGTGATCCGGGGCGG
The DNA here is from genome assembly GCA_903921945.1 of uncultured Planctomycetaceae bacterium. Taxonomy (GTDB): domain Bacteria; phylum Planctomycetota; class Planctomycetia; order Pirellulales; family Pirellulaceae; genus CAIXSC01. The sequence goes on along the minus strand of CAIXSC010000238.1, from coordinate 103 downwards.
GAGCTGGGACTACTCCGCCGAGGGCTGCCGGTCGTCGTACCGCGGCAGGCTCGAGCCGGCGTACCGGATCGATATCCTGGGCTTCCGTGTCGCCCGCAGTCCG
>CAIXSC010000237.1 GCA_903921945.1 uncultured Planctomycetaceae bacterium | reverse complement strand
GCTGATGGTGATGGCGCCGAAAGAGGCTCAGCCCCGCAATCTGCGCGTCCACTTAAGGGGGAATCGCTTCACGCTGGGCAAGGTCGTTCCGCGCGGCCCATTGGGGATTGTGGCTTCGACCACCGCTTCTCACACGAGCGATACCCCGCCCGTCATCGATCCGCATCAGTTGAGCAGCGGACGGCTGGAATTGGCTCGCTGGATCGCCAGTCCCGCGAACCCGTTGACCGCACGCGTCTTGGTCAATCGCGTCTGGCAATTACATTTCGGGCGCGGCATTGTTGGGACGCCGGACAACTTCGGTACGCGCGGCGAACTCCCCTCGGATCCGGCGCTGCTCGACTGGTTGACGACTGAGTTCCTTCAGAGCGGCTGGAGCGTCAAGCGTTTGCATCGGCTAATCGTACTATCGAGCACCTATCGGATGCGGTATTCCGAGGCGTTTTCGAAGAATGACGCGGCGCCGATCCCGGCGAACTTGTCGGCCTACCAGATTCGCCGCCGCCGCCTTTCCGCCGAGGAACTGCGCGACGCGATGTTGTTCACGAGCGGGCAACTCGATCATGTCGCGGGTACTTCCGAGAGCGGAGACTTTCTTATCTCGAAGTCCGAGGACATCAACGCGATGATTCGGCCCAACCGCGTGGGGGCCGATGACGAGTTCTATACGACCTTCCGCAAACGCTCGGTCTATCTACCGATTGTCCGCAACATGCTGCCCGATGTGTTGGCTCTCTTCGATGCTGCCGACCCGAATGGCGTGACTGCTGTCCGCAACGAGACAACGGTCGCGTCGCAGGGTTTGTTCCTGCTTAACCATCCCTTTGTCCGCGACCAGTCCCGAGCGTTCGCCAAAAGACTGCTGACGGATCCCGTGATGATCGACGACCAGCGAATCGAACTGGCCCACCGCCTGGCCTACGGTCGGCCAGCGACTCCGATCGAAAAGGAAGAAACGCAGGCGTTCCTCAGGGATTTCCGGCAGTCGGCGGCGCTCAGCGGGAAGCCAGAGATGGAACGGAGGCAATTCGGTTGGCAGGCATTCTGCCATTCCCTCCTGTGCAGTAACGAGTTCTTGTATGTGGAGTAGCTGCCGCTGCGATTGATAGCTGCTCATCAACGCGAACTGACGCTGAACAAAATGAGAGTCATTTGATTACGCAGCACCAATTAGCATTCATTAGCGATCCGGAAACACGAAAGCGCACCGATGGCTAGCCACCTCACACGACGTCAAATCCTTCAGCAGTCGGCTTGCGGTTTCGGCGCAGTCGCTTTGCAGGGTTTACTGGCGGATGCCGCGCTCGCCGCAACATCCGGTCCACTCGCTCCGAAGCGGTCACACTTCCAGGCGACGGCGAAACGAGTCGTATTTTTGTTCATGCACGGCGGCGTCTCGCATGTTGATTCATTCGACCCGAAGCCCAAATTGACGGAGATGAACGGCCAACCGCTGCCGTTCGCGAAGCCGAAGTTCGAGTTTGGTGGGACCGGAAATCTTCTGGCGTCACCGTGGAAGTTTCAGAAGTATGGCACGAGTGGCATCGAGGTCAGCGACCTCTTTCCACAGATTGGCCAGTGCATGGACGACATTGCCGTGATCCGGTCGATGAACGGAGCCGATTTTGTGTCGCATGGCCCCGCGCTGCTCAACATGAACACGGGCAGCGGCGTCTTTGCCCGTCCATGCCTAGGCGCCTGGACTCTCTATGGTTTGGGGAGCGAGAACCAGAATCTCCCGGGATTCTTGAGCCTTAGCCCCTCGTTGTATCACGGCGGGACGCAGAACTATGGCTCCGCGTTTCTGCCAGCCACGTTCCAGGGAACCCGGCTGGGCGATGGCAGCACCCACTTCAAGGATGCCCGGTTGTCCAGCCTCGCTCCCGGTCAGGCGGCTGAACTGCAACGGTTACAACTCGACTTGCTCAAACGCCGCAATGAACGGCATCTCGCCAACCTCGGTTCGGACTCGGCTCTGGAAGCTCGAATCGACTCGTTTGAGATGGCGTTCCGCATGCAGGCCGAAGCGCCCGACGTTATGGACATCGGACGCGAGACATCGGCGACGCAGTCGGCCTACGGAATTGGCGTCGAGCCGACCGATGAATTCGGTCGGCAGTGCCTATTCGCTCGCCGTTGCCTGGAAGCGGGTATCCGTTTCGTGCAAGTCAACTTCAGTTACCCGCGCAATTACTGGGATGCGCACGGCGGACTGCGGAACAACCATACGACGAATGCCGCGAAGGTAGATCTGCCGATCGCGGCGTTCCTTAAAGATCTGAAGGCCCGCGGCATGCTGGCCGACACGCTGGTTGTCTTCGCCACCGAGTTTGGCCGGACGCCCGCGGCCCAAGGGACCGATGGTCGCGACCATCATCCGCACGCATTCAGTTGCTGGATGGCCGGTGGAGGAATTCGTGGCGGCACGACCTACGGCCAAACCGACGAGTTTGGTTACTACGTCGTCGAGAACAAAGTCACGATGCCCGACTTCCACGCGACGATCCTGCACACACTCGGACTCGATCACGAAAAACTCACCTTCCGCCATGCCGGCCGCGACTACCGTCTGACAGATGTGCATGGACATGTGATGAAGGAGATTCTGGCATGATGAAATGCCCTGCGCGTGGTTGCTACGCGTTCTGCTTCGCCTTCGGCGCTCTGCTCGCGTTCGGCGCTCAGTCGGTCCACGCTGACGACTTCACTCCACAGCAACTGGACCTGTTCGAAAAGCAGATTCGCCCTTTGCTCATCGAACACTGCCTTAAGTGCCATGGGCCCGACAAGCAGGAAGGCGGTCTCAATCTGGCGACACGTGAATCGCTCGTGAAAGGCGGGGATTCCGGAGCGGCGATTGTTGCGGGCAAGCCGGCGGCGAGCCTGCTGATGGAAGCCGTTGAGTACCTGAGCGAACCGAAGATGCCGCCGAGCGGTAAGCTGCCGGCGGAGAAGATCGCGCAGTTGCGGCGCTGGATTGAAACAGGGGCGGCTTGGCCGAAGAACTCGCCGCTAAGCGACGGCCCGACGGCCACGCGACGGTTTGAGGTCACCGAAAGACAACGACAATGGTGGGCGTTTCAGCAACTTCGCGACCATGTGCCGCCTCCGATACGGGCTGAAAACTGGCCACGCCATGACCTCGACCGCTTCATTCTTGCGAGGCTGGAGGCGGCAGGGGGCGCTCCAGCGCCCGAGGCGGAACGCGCGGCTTGGTTGCGTCGAGCGACTTTCGATCTTGTGGGGCTTCCGCCCACGCCCGCGGAAGTCGCCGCCTTCTTGGCCGATACGTCGGATCGCGCGTTTGAATCCGTCGTCGAACGTCTCCTCAACTCGCCTGATTACGGCCAGCGATGGGCGCGGCATTGGTTGGATGTCGTGCGCTACGCCGACTATCACGACTTCAATCCGAAACTACGTGTCGCCAGCTGCGAGATCACCGAAGCGTGGCGGTATCGCGACTGGGTGGTCGACGCCTTCAACCGCGATCTACCCTTCGATCGGTTCATCGTGCATCAGATCGCGGGCGATCAACTTCCGAGCCCGACGGGCGAGGATCTCTACGCTGACGGCTTGATCGCGACGACCTTTCTTTCCAACGGAGTTTGGGATCGAGGCGACGCGGACAAAGAAAAGATCGTCAGCGACATGGTCGACGACAACATTGGCGTCATCGGCAAGGCGTTCCTCGCCCTGACTCTCGAATGTGCCCGCTGCCACGACCACAAATTCGATCCGATTTCCACGGAGGACTATTATGGTTTGGCGGGCATGTTCTACAGTTCGCATATCCTCAAGGAACTTGGCGCTAAGGGAGGCGAATACACTGTCAATCGAGTCTCGCTTCTTGGTCCAACCGCGCTCGCCAAGCGAGCGGCGCAGGAGAAGGAGTTGGGAGAAACCGCGGCGAAGCTCGCCGACTTCGATCGGCGCCACCGTTTCCAGGAATTGACTTCCGGGGGACGTCCGCTCGTCCCGACCGCGTTCCACAGCGACGCGGGTGCGATGGCGGTGATCGGCGACGACGGCATCATCATCGTTAGCGGCCCACTTGCCAAGGATAAATATGTTGTCGAGGCAACTATCCCCGACGCTCTGAAAGCGCGCTTCTTGCGGTTGGAGGCCCTCCCCGACGCCACCCTGCCCGCATCCGGTCCAGGACGAGCCAGCGATGGCAATTTTGTCGTTAGCCGACTCTCGGCATCGTTCGTCCCTGCCGATAGCCAAGCCGAGCCAACAGCGGTCAAATTCGTCTCCGCTCTGGCGGACTTCGAACAAGCGAACTTCCCCGTGAAAAGCGCTCTCGACGACGATTTGAAAGACGGATGGGCCGTATCGCCCCAAATCGGAGTTGCGCATGTGGCGGCTTTCGAATTCGCGCCAGACACCACGATCCCCGCAGGCTCGAAATTGCGGGTTGTTATCGAACAACAACACTCCGATAAGCACACGCTAGGCAAATTCCGGCTCTCGGTTATGGAAACGCTGACGATGACTCCAGCTGTGGACTCCCCAGAGCGCAAAGAGCTCGTCGCGACACAGGACACCTTGCGGAAGGAACTTGCTCTCCCTGTACCGCTTGCGATGGCGGTGACCGAGGGCGGCACGCGCGGTGGACTCTTTCCCGGCATTCAGGACGTGCCGATTCACATTCGAGGAAGCTATGCGAAACTCGGTCCAGTCGTCCCGCGACGCCTGCCGCGCTTCCTGGCTGGCGAGAACCAGCCACCGATCACGCACGGTAGCGGGCGCCGGGAACTGGCGGCCTGGATCGCGTCGCCCAAGAACCCATTGACCGCACGAGTGATCGTCAACCGCGTTTGGCAGTGGCACTTCGGCGAAGGACTGGTGCGAACGCCAAGCAACTTCGGCTTGCTTTCCGAGCCGCCGACGCATCCCGAACTGCTCGACTGGCTCGCGTCGCGCTTCATCGAAGATGGCTGGTCGCTGAAGAAACTGCACCGTCGAATCATGCTTTCCGCAACCTACCGCCAGGCGAGTCGCGTGTCGCGCGAGGCATTCGACCGCGATCCCGAGAATCGCTTAAACGGCCGCTTTCCGTCGCGCCGGCTGGAAGCCGAGGCGATTCGCGACGCGATCCTTGCGGTGAACGGTCAACTCGACCGGACCGTCGGCGGGCCTGCGGGAGACGACTTCACGATCCGTCGCCGCTCGCTCTATGTCCAAACGGCGCGCTGGCAGCGTGATAGT
>CAIXSC010000236.1 GCA_903921945.1 uncultured Planctomycetaceae bacterium | reverse complement strand
TTCGCACGGTCAACGTCCGCACGGTCGATGTTTGCACAGTCAACGGTTGCACGGTCGATGTTCGTTCGGGCTGCTGTGATGATCGTCGTGGGCAGCATGATGCTGTTCGCACCGTTGCGCGGTTCGCTCGGCGAGCGTTCCAGTTGGTTGGCTGTTGGACCTTCGGTCGCGACTGCCGCGGATCCGCCGGCCGGATTCCGTCGACTGTTCAACGACCAGGATTTGTCCGGTTGGCACGGCATGGGGCACTTCGATCCGTACAAGCTGGAGGCCTTGCCGGCGGAGGAACGGGAAAAGAAACTCGCCGCCGACACCGAGGACGCCAAGAAGCACTGGCGTGTCGAGAATGGCGAGCTGATCAACGATGGGCACGGCGCCTACCTGACGACCGACGAGGTGTTCGGCGATTTTGAATTCCACATCGAGTACAAGACTGTGGCGCTCGCCGATAGCGGCATCTATCTCCGGGCGACTCCGCAAGTGCAAATCTGGGATTACACCAAGGCGGGCGGAAAGTGGGATCGCGGCGCCGATCTCGGCTCGGGCGGTCTGTTCAACAACACCCGTGGCGCTCCGGGACGCGATCCGTTGGTTCGCGCCGACAAGGCGTTCGGCGAATGGAACGCGTTCCGCATCAAGATCGTCGGCGAGCGGGTCACGGTCCACCTGAATGACCGCTTGGTCGTCGATCGCGCGCGGCTGGAGAACTTCTGGCAGCGGGACAAAGCGCTCCTTCGCCGCGGCCCGATTCAGCTTCAAACCCACGGCGGCGAGATCCGCTGGCGGAATCTGTTCCTCCGCGAGATCCCGGCTGAAGAGGCCAACGCCTATCTGCGCGATTGCCGCGGCGACGGGTATCGCGATTTGTTCAACGGCAAAGACTTGGACGATTGGGACGGCAGCGTCGCTGATTACGAGGTAAAGGATGGCACGATCGTCTGCCGCCCCGGCAAGGGCGGCGTGCTGTTCACGAAAGAGCGATTCACCGACTTCGCCTTCCAGGCGGAATACCGCATGCCCAAAGCCGGCAACAACGGACTGGCCATCCGCTACCCCGGCGAGGGCCGCGCCTCGTATGTCGGCATGTGCGAAATCCAACTGCTCGATGACGAAGACCCCAAATACGCCAAGCTCGACCCGCGCCAATACACGGGCGCCGTCTACGGCATGGCCGCGCCGCAACGCGGCTACAACCGGCCGCTTGGCGACTGGAACTTCATCGAAGTCGAAGTCCGCGGCCCCAAAATCGTCGTGGAACTTAACGGCACGCGGATCGTCTCCAGCGACGTGAGCCAAATCACCTCGTTCATGAACGACCTGCCGCATCCCGGCAAAGACCTGCCCGGCGGCGCCGTCGGCTTCGCCGGCCACAGCGACCCCGTCGCCTTCCGCAGTGTCCGAATCAAGCCGCTCAACGCCGAACCTACCCCAGCCGAGAAACCAGCCCCGCCCGCCGCGAACACCGGCGCCGCAACTGGTAGCCCGGCCAGTGGTGGCCCGGCCAATGGTAGCCCGGCGAGCGGCAACCCAGTGAGCGGTAAGTGAATCCTCGAAGCGCAGGCTCTTGATCGGCCGCTCGGGTTGAGCCGCTGCTTCGGCCCTGGCGTGTATGGCAAGTTAACGCGGCACCGATCGACCGAAACGGGTGCCGTGTAGCCCGACTCCGAAGCCTCGCGTCGATCCTTTGCCCAGCGCCGCGGCGCAGGTTCTCCAGGAGCCGATGAACGCCATGACGGAGCGAATGGAATCGAATGTGGCCGCGGCGCCGCTGGGCCGCCGCGAGCGAATTGTGGCGGTGCTTGGGGGAAACGCTTTCGTCGCGCCGGGTGAACCGCTGACCATGGACGGTCAATGGCGGTTCGCTCGCGAAGCGATGGAGCAGCTCGCGCCGCTGCTCGACCGCCACGCGCAGTTGCTGCTGTCGCACGGCAACGGACCGCAGGTCGGACACATGCTGACCCGTGTCGAAGCGGCGGCGGGCCGCGCTTATCGCCAGCCGCTGGAAGTTTGCGTCGCCGAAACCCAAGGCGAGCTTGGCTATGTCCTTCAGCAAGCGTTGCAAAACGCCATGGCGCGTCGCGGCTTGAGCCGCGCTTGCGTGGCGCTGTTGAGCCAAGTCGAGGTATCGGCGGATGACCCGGCGTTCGCCAAGCCGACCAAGCCGATCGGCGGCTTCTTCACCGCTGACCAGGCGCGCTTGCTCCGCGAGCAAGGGTTTTCGATGGCCGAGGACGCGGGCCGCGGCTGGCGCCGAGTCGTCCCGTCGCCCGCGCCAAAACAGATCTTGGAACTGGCAGTCATTCGCCGATTGCTGGACGAGGACGTCGTGGTGATCGCGGCCGGCGGCGGTGGCATTCCCGTCGTCCGCCGCGACGACGGTTGGACCGGTGTCGAAGCGGTCGTCGACAAGGACCAAACCGGCGCGTTGCTCGCCGTCGCCGTGAACGCTGATCGGCTTATCATCTTGACCGATGTGCCCTGTGTCTATCGCCAATTTCGCTCGTCACGCCCCGAGCCGCTCGCGAACTTGACGGTCGCCGAAGCACGCCGATTGGCCGACGCCGGCGAGTTCGCCGCGGGCAGTATGTTGCCCAAGATGGAAGCCGCCATCCATTTCGCGGAGACAACGGGTCGCGAAGCCTTGATCTGCAATCCGCGCAATCTCGCCGAGTCGCTGTTGGGTCGCGCCGGCACGCATGTCCTGCCTAACCATCACGCCACGCCGATCGCCGAGCCGCGTGCGGTGCTCACGGTCGCTCCCGGCGCGGCGCGCAGTCCGCTTCGCACGCTGATTCTCGGCGCCGCGGGGCGCGACTTCCATAATTTCCAAACCTTCTTTCGCGACCGCGCGGATTACCAAGTGTGCGGATTCACCGCCGCGCAGATACCGTACATCGCGGAACGCGAGTTTCCCGCCGAGTTAAGCGGTCCGCGTTACGCTGGCCCAATCCCGATCTACTCGGAGGATCGCTTACCCGAACTGATCCGCGATTTGGACATCGACTTTGTCTTCCTCGCCTACAGCGATCTGTCGCACCTCGAAGTGATGCACAAGGCGAGCCTCGCGCTGGCCAGCGGCGCAAGCTTTGGCCTGCTGGGGCCACGACACACCGAACTGGCGTCGCGCGTTCCTGTGGTCGCTGTGACGGCGGTGCGCACCGGAGCCGGCAAGAGTCCGCTTTCCCAGTTCCTGGCACAGCGGATCGCTGCCGCCGGCCATCGACTCGCGGTAATCCGCCATCCGATGCCCTACGGCGATCTGGCCAAACAGCGGGTCGAGCGGTTTCAGACGTGGGCAGACTTGGATCGGTACGCCTGTACCGTCGAGGAACGCGAAGAGTATGAACCGTACGTGCAACGCGGACTCGCGGTCTTCGCCGGCGTTGACTACGCGGCAATCGTCACGGCCGCCGAGTCGGAGGCCGACGCGATCCTGTGGGATGGAGGCAATAACGACTTTCCATTCTTGCGGCCCACCTTGTCGATCGTTGTCGCGGACGCGCTTCGAGCCGGCCACGAGTCGCGTTACCATCCTGGCGAAGCGAACGTGCGGATGGCGGACCTGCTGGTGATCAACAAGGCAGGACAGATTCCCCCGGATCAACTCGCAGCGCTCCGTGCCGACCTACGCGCATTGAATCGTCGCGCCACGATCGTGACCGCCGATCTTGCGCTCGCGCTGTCCGACGACGCCCTGAAGCAGATTCGCGGGCGGCGAGTATTGGTGGTCGAAGATGGACCGACGTTGACGCACGGCGGCATGGCGTACGGCGCCGGAACGCTGGCCGCTCGTCGCGGCGGGGCGGCCGAGCTGGTCGACCCGCGAGCCGTTGCCGTCGGCTCGATCGCCGCCGCATTTCACGAGTTCCCTCATCTGGGCCCCGTGTTGCCGGCACTCGGCTACTCGGAGCGGCAACGCGAGGAACTCGCGGAGACGATCGCCCGCAGCTCGGCCGACTTGGTCGTCGACGCCAGTCCCTGTCGGCTGGAACGCCTGATTACAATTGACAAGCCCGTGGTTCGCGTCGAGTATCGCTTCGAGCAGCTTGACGGCCCCGACCTGTTGGCAACCGTGCTGCGTGCCCTCCACTTCCCGCCATCCTCCGCTGAGGAGCCGTAATCGTGAACCGTTTGACTGTCGATGGCGTTGATGGCGTCACTGGCGTTGATCGCGTCGCTGGTGTTGCTGGTGTTGCTGGCGTTGCTGGCTTTGATCGCGTTGATCGCATCGCTGGCTCGAACCGCGTGGCTTCGTGCGTTCGTTGGGTCCTGGCCGTCGCGACCTTGG
>CAIXSC010000235.1 GCA_903921945.1 uncultured Planctomycetaceae bacterium | reverse complement strand
GCCCGGCGAAAGGTTCGAACAAGAAGTCCCCGACCTATATCTGCATGCCTTCCATCCGACGTATGACGATTTCTTCGTTGCCGGGATGATCCAGCCGAACAGCGGCTTGTGGCCGTTAGCGGATGACCAAACGCGTTTGATGGCCGCGTTCGTGGCAGCGCTGGCTGTCGATTCGCCCGCATCGCGTTGGTTCCGCCAGCTCAAGGCGGGTGGCAATCCGGATCTCTCGGGCGGTCTGCGGTTCGATCGTTCGCCACGTCACCGTTTGGAGGTCGAGTACTATTCGTACCGACGTCGGCTGCGCAAGCTGTTAGCGCGATTCGATCGCGAGCAACCACCCCAGGCGGTTCGAGAACCCGCGACAGCGCCCGCGTCTGTCCCCGATCGATTCGCCGAATGGGTGGCGCAGCCAGTGAGCCGAGAAACAGGGGGCCGGTCTCTGTTCCCGGGCCAACAGCCGTAGCCCCGCCCTCTTATGCGTCAGCCGAAAAATTCCATGAGATGGCGAACCAGCCACTGGCCGAGGACGACCACCATCAGCACGATGGCCGGGGCCAAGCCCCAACTGCTGGTGAATATCGGGGGCAAGCCGCGGCGGTAACGCCACAGTTGCCACGCCCGAAACGGCAGCTGCGAAAAAACGAGCGGATAGAAATACCAACTGGCCGGGTTGAATCGCCACGCGGCGCGCCAGTCGCCGTGCGCGATGCTGATGAACGCTCGTGTCATGCCACAACCGGGGCAGTCTCGGCCTGTCCACCGGCGAAAGTGGCAAGTCTCCGGAAGCGGCTGGTTGGTCCCCGGAAACAAGACCTGCGTTTGTCCTTGGGTGCTCATCACGAACGATAACGCGACGACCAGCGCACTCACCCCCAGCAGTATCCAGTCGCCAATCGGATCGCGTGGCGCGACGTAGGGCGGCCAAGGGACCGAAGGCGCGTTGGCAGGCACCGCATGGTGGACTGATTCAGAGACAGTCGCAGACACAGTCGCAGTCTCAGACACAATCGCAGTCGCAGTTGCAGTCGCGGACACAATTGGGGGCGCAGTTGCAGTCGCGGACGCAATCGGGGTCGCAGTCGCCGGGCCGGGCATGCTCATGGCCGACGCTCTTTCCGCTGTTCCTCGAGCGCTTTGCGAAACACGTCCAGTTGCCGCTGCAATTGCTTCGTGTGCGGTTCGCGTTTCACCGCCTCGGTCTGATGCCTGACGGCGTTCTCGAAGTCGCCCTGGGCGAAGTAACAGTGGGCCAGCGTGTCGAGGTAACTCGCCGACTTGGGCATCAACTCGACCGAACGCAAACTCATCTTGACCGCCATCGCCACATCGCCACCCGTGTTGCCCACGAGCCAAGCGTACTGGTTGCAACTGTTCGCGACGTTTTCAAGCACTTCCTCGCTCGCCTCGACTTGCGGCAGGATCAATTCCCAGCGTTGCACCAACGTGAGGAAATGGCTGGAGCATTCAGCCACCAGTGTTTTGGTTCGCTGCCGCCAAGCGTCATCGGAGTTCGGCAGGCGATGCATCGCGATCAACACATCGGCGTCGTGGGGATCGTGGCGGATGCCTTGTTCAAGTTGCTCACGGGCCTGGGCGATTTCGCCAGCCGCCAGATGCTGTTTCGCATAAAAGAAGTGCATTCGGGAGCGAAAGAATTGGCGGCGTTCGCTCATACGTTCCTGCAGCTCCATGTCGGTGTCGAGCTTATCGCAGAGCTCGCGCCAGACTTTCGCCGCATCTAGCGGCCGATCATGGTCGTAGAACATTTCGGCGAGGCGATGCCGCGCGGTCAAGTCCTCGGTCTCGCCCATTTTCGATTGGGCCAGCACCTGGCGGAACTCGCGTTCAGCCCAAGCGATTAAGCCGCGGTCGCGCAACTCCAATCCCATTTCCAAATGTTTCGCCAAGTCGGGCGATAACTCGAACGCTTCGCTGGCAATCCGTTCCGCACTTTCTTGGTCGCCTTGGCGACTTCGTGCTTCAGCACGGCGATAGGCCAGCGGTGCCGATCGGGAGAATTCATTTTCGAATCGTTTGGACAAGGCTTCGATTTGCGTCCAAAGTCGACGCTCGGCAAGCCAGCTCACGAGGTCCGCAAGTTCTCCGGGGGAACCGGCGACCGCCGCGAGCAACTCGGTCGCCACCGCGGACGCATCGGCATCGCGTTTCACGGCGATCAAAAAGTCGAACTGCCATCGATGCAGGTCGCGAACGATCGCGGCGTTCGTCGCAGGATACCCGCCGCGCAACGTGCCGCTCGCCAATTCCCGCGACTCGGCCGCCAACGTCTTCCGCCAATTCGCCACCATCGAGTCGATCTGGGGCTCCGACGCGACCAATGTTTCGCCGAATTGCCGAAGCCATGCGGCCGCCAGTCGCCGGCTGTTTCCCATGGCGCGATCGATGGTTGTCTGGATCGTGGCCCGCGCCTCCGCGGATGCTGGCAACGGCGTGCTCATCACCAACAACGCGGCCCGCTTCGACAACACGGGCGAAGGCTCGAATCGCGCCAAGCGGCACAATGCGGCCAGCGCTCGCGAATGCCCATAGGCCGCCAACCGCTCCATCTGGGATCGCCGATCGGATTCCGCCAATTCGCCATAGCGCTTCAACACGCCGCGAATCTCTGGCGGATCGTCCTCTTGGATCCAGGCCGCCGATTGAACTCGCAGCAGATATCGCACCCGCATCGAGAGTTCGACATCCTCGCTGTCGCGGACTTCATCCAAGGCGTCAAACGCCGCCACGCCGATCCCCTCCAGTTCCGCTTGAGCCCGTTCCCGCACAATGAACTGGTCGGCCCCAAGATCGCGAATCAACCGCGCTATCCGCGCTTCCACCGCCTTTTCCGCCGCAGTGGCTTCCCCCGCAGTCGTAGGCCCCGCAAGGTTGGCTGCGGTGGCCGGTGTTGCGGTGGCCGGTGTTGCGGTGGCCGGTGTTGTGGCGGCCGGTGTTGGGGCGGCCGGGGGCGGCTCGCTGGCAGCGGTGGACAGCGCTGCGGCAACCGTCGTGAGCAGCATCGTCAGCATGAAGATCGGCGAGCGAACACGCGGAGACTCATGGAATGGGGCCATGGCGGAATGTTCCCTGTTTCGCGCTTGACAGGCGAATTCTCGGCACGGGTGTGACGAGTCTATTGGTCGCCACGAAACCGCGGGCGGACGGTGCCTGAGCGGAATCTGTGCTCCACAGTATACCGAGTTACGCTCGTGGCAACGAGAAATCGCGGAACTGACGTGTTGTAGCGGGGTGTATCCCGCAAGGCATGCCTGGCGCAGACCGCGGCAGAAAAAAAAGGGCATTCTGGGTTTCCTGTGGGGCGCCATCGCAGGAGTCGCAGGGTGCGGCTGTCGCCGTGCCGGCTTGCGCCGTGGCTCGGAAGTTCGGCGAGGCACAAATCTTCGGCGGGACCCACACGAATCCCGGATGGACCAAAAAAAAGCCCCCGGAAGCGCGAATCCCAGGGGGGGAAGGATGCCGCGGTTCCGGGAGCGATTGGTCGGGCGGCGCAGCGCATCCTGCACTAGGCCGCAGTGCCAAGCCACACCGCAAGACTCACGTCACAAGCCGACAGCGTCCGTGCTGTCAGCGGGCCACGTCATCGGCCAAGTTCGCAAGGAACGCGAGTTCCCCGTGTGTCGGCCTATCGACCCTTGCGGCGGCTCGAAAGTGCGGCGAGATTAGAAACTTGCTCGAATGAGGTCAAGAGCGTTTTTCCCTGCCCAAGATTGTCGATTCGCCCCATCTTTCCCCTTGTGACACCCGACCGACAACGAACTTCAGCCTCGTTCCCGCCATTCCACGGCCAGGCGGTTGCATGAGTCTCCCCGCAGAGTTCGTGTCGGCGGCGATCAGCGGCGATCGGCGACTTTCGGGGCTTCCATCCCCAATCACTTGCGAGAATTCCGATGAAACTTGGCATGCCATCCCGCCTGCGACACAGCCTGCCGCTGATGCTTTGGATCGGTGTTTGCGCGGCGTCGACTGGCTTCGCGACATTGGCTATGCCGGTGACTTCCAGCCTGCTGTCTCGAACGGCCTGCGGCGCGGAACCGAACGCGGAACCTCTGGATGGGCGTTTCGCGACAGTGCTCGATATGCCCAGGTACGAGCAGGCCCATTGGGGATTGTTGTTCGTCGACGCGACCACCGGCGAGACGCTTTACGCGCTGAACGCCGATAAGCTGTTCATTCCCGCTTCCGTGACGAAATGTTTTTCCGTAGCCGCGGCGTTGGACGCCTTGGGCGCGGACCATCGCTTCGAAACGCCCGTTCGGATGCGCGGCATGAAAGACGCCGATGGCACGCTTCGCGGCGATCTGATTCTTGTCGCCAGTGGCGATCTGACCATGGGTGGACGCACGCTTCCCGATGGCTCGATCGCATTCCACGACAACGACCACACGTACGCCAACGGCGCCCGCGAGACGCGATTGACCGCGGTCGATCCACTCGCCGGCTTGGACGAGTTGGCGCGGCAAATCGCCACCGCGGGTATCCGTCGCGTCACGGGCGATCTGCTGGTCGACGACCGATTGTTCGACAAAGCGGAAGGTTCGGGCAGCGGGCCAGGGCGAATCACACCGATTCAAATCAATGACAACCTGATCGATTTCACCATCACGCCGGACGCGCCTGGAAAGCCCGCGAAGGTTGAATGGCGTCCCCGCAGCGTTGCGCTCCAAGTGGAAACCCGCTTCGAGACCGTCGCGAAGGGCGGCTCGCTCGTGACCTGGATTCGCGATCTCGGACATGGACGGTTGCACGTGCATGGGCAAATCCCCGCCGAACATCCACCGGTGGTGCGAGTCCACGAAGTCGCCGACGCAGCCTCGCATGCCCGCAGTCTGATGATGGAAGCGCTCGAGCGACACGGAATCCAGGTCGATGCCGCGAAACTGGCGGACAACCGGCCCGAGGCGCTTCCGCCCAGTGACCAAGTCGCCGCGTTGCCGAAGGTCGCATCGCTGGTTTCGCCGCCATTTTCTGAAAACGCGCGGCTGATCCTCAAGGTGAGCCACAATTTGCATGCCAGCACGTTGCCGTTGTTGGTGGCCACGAAACACGGGCAACGCACGCTGGCGGACGGCCTGCGGCGACAGGGCGAATTCCTGACGCGCGCGGGGCTCGACACGGCCAAGCTGTCGTTTGCGGGCGGCGCCGGCGGGGCTCGCGCCGACCATGTGACACCCCGCGGCACCGTGCAACTGCTCCGGCACATGCGAGGCCGTCCCGACTTCGCGGCTTACCGCCGAGCCATGCCCGTTCTGGGCATTGACGGCACGCTCGCCACCAGCGTCGCCGCCGACAGTCCGGCCCGCGGCCAAATCCAAGCGAAAACCGGAACCCTAAGCTGGGACAATCTGCTCAGCGGCGGCTCATTGCTCACCAGCAAAGCCTTGGCCGGCTATTTGACCACCAAAGGCGGCCGCGAGGTCGTGTTCGCCGCGTTCGTCAACAACGTGCCGCTACGCGACGGCCTGGATAGCCGCGCGGTGGGCCGCGACCTGGGACGCATCTGCGAACTGATGCTGGAAGCCACGCCCTAGCCGCACAAGGCAACCACGATTCGACAGCCAGTTCCCGGACGGCCAGGCTACGGCCAGCATGGCCGTGCACGGGCTTTTAATGGAAGCTCCATACCACGAACGATTCGTCGCGGAAATGGTCAGCCCAGCGAGTGAACCCGGCAGCGGCCGCCGCTTCAACCATCCACCCTTCCTCCTCGGGGAAGTCGGCGTCGAAGATGTGGGACACTACTTGCTCGATCTCAGCCTCGGAGAGCAACGTCCATTCGCCACGAATCCGCCTCTCCAGCGATTCCAGGTAACCCAAACGGCTCTGCCCCGGCCGGCGATAGATGTCCGACCAAATGAACACGCCATCGTCCCGCAATCCGCGGCGGATATGGGCTAACGTCTCGCGTTTTTCCTGCGGCGCAAGATGATGCAGCGAGTAGTTCGCCAGTACCACGTCGAATTCGCCCGCCGGCAGTTCGGCGGCGGCCACTCGCAAATCCGCCTGTCGTGTGTCCACGGCGGCGGTCGACGCCCGGCCCGTGGGCGGAGATTGCCGCAGGGTCTCCAACGCGCCGGCCGAAAGATCGACACCCGTGTACGCCGCTAACCGCGTCGATCGCAGACCGCGCCGCGAAAGCTGGCCGTCGCCACAGCCGAGGTCCATGACGCGCAGCGGCCGGTCGAGCACAGCCAACCGTTCCGCCACGCAATCCGACACCTCGACGTGCCGCATCCAATTATGGTGGACGATCCGCGAGTACAGATCCCAATCACGGAACAGCGGAAAACCGCCGTCGGCGTTCGCCGCACGATCGACCGGAGATTCCATAGACGACTCGCAGGTTACTCGGTGGCCCGAGCAGCGTCTGGAGGAGCGCCAGTGTCCGCGGCCGCGAGCTTAGCGCCGCCAAATCCGGCCTCTGTCAAGGCTGCGAAAGCCGCCTCGGCCTGGAAGGCGTCGGTCGCCTCGACGATCACCACCGGCTTGTCGATGGCGTCGGCGTCTTTCTGCGGGGCCAGCGTTACGTCGCCAACCCCAGGTTGCTTCTCCAGCGTCTTTTTCACCTTCGGCCAGCAGGCGAACGGGCAACTCATGGTCGGCACTTCGACCGATACCAATTGG
>CAIXSC010000234.1 GCA_903921945.1 uncultured Planctomycetaceae bacterium | reverse complement strand
GGGCGGCGGTAAACGAGGGCGGCGGTAAACGAGGGCGGTGGAAATGGTTCGGGAAACGACCCGCGCTCAACGCATCAAACACGAAGGCACTTAGCCACGAAGACGCCAAGACGCCGGAGACGGGAAGGCTGTTGGGAATTGCCAGTTGCCTTGCTGCGTTCGAATCGATTACCATAGGTATGTTTTGATGGATTACGGCGGCGATCGCCCGAACGGGGCGAGGCCAGCGAAGCTCCGACATCAGCGAGACCGATCGACATCGACTCGGACGAAGCGTCTCGACGCAACCGACCTGCCTGAAACCGCTCGACTCGCACGACCTGCCTGAAAAGATTACCTGCCGTTTCCCGCTCGAATTTACCTACCTGCCTGCCCCACCGGAGTCTTCCGATGCTCAGCTTGTTTTCCGGAACAACGCGTGATTGCGAGGGTATTCATCGCCGCAGTTTCCTTCAGATTGGAGCCTTGTCCGGACTGGGATTGTCCCTGCCGATGTGGCTGGCTGGTCGGAAAGCGGCTGGCGGGAGCCCTTCCAGCCGCGACGTGAACTGCATCCTGATCTGGTCGCAGGGCGGTGTGAGCCATCACGACACGCTCGATCCGAAACCGAACGCGCCAGTCAGTGTGCGGGGCGAATTCCAAGCGATCGACACGGCCGTGCCGGGGGTCAAGTTCACCGACATCTGCCCGACGCTCGCCAAGGAACTGGGACGCTACTCGGTGCTGCGAGGTTGGAACCCGAAGAACGGCAGCCATGGCACGGCGGACCAATACGTGATGTCCGGGCGGAAGTTCAATCCGGCCGTTCCCTATCCCTGCTACGGTTCGGTCGTCAGCTACCACAAGGGCTTCAAGTCGGCGATGCCGCCGTTCGTGCAATTGGGCTCGTCGGTCGATCGGCGGTTTGGCGGAGGCACCTCGGGCGTGCTCGGCCTGGAGTACAACCCGTTCGAGATTGTGGCCGACCCGAACGCGGACAAATTCACCGTCCGCGATATCACGCCGCCCCAAGGCATCACGAGCGACCGGGTCGATCGCCGCCGCCGCATGCTCGGCGCCGTTGACGCGTTGCAACGCCAAGTCGAACTGCAACCGCAAGCGTTCGACGCGCTCGACGAACACTACAAGACGGCCTTTCAAATGATTACCGCTTCGGAAACGAAGCAGGCGTTCGCGATCGAAGACGAAGACGGAAAGCTTCGCGATGCGTACGGCCGGAACAAGTTCGGACAAAGCTGCTTGCTCGCGCGGCGTTTGGTCGAAGCGGGCGTGCGGTTCGTCACGATCACCGATGGCGGCTGGGATACCCATGCCAACAACTTCAAGTCGCTCCGCGATTCCCGCGTTCCGCCTGTGGACAAGGCGTTGCCGCAACTGCTGGCTGATCTTGACCAACGCGGGTTGCTCGGCAACACCCTGGTCTGTTGGCTCAGCGACTTCGGCCGCACCCCCAAAGTGAACTCGGCGAGCGGCCGGGATCACTGGGCCACGGCGGGCTTCGCCTTGATGGCGGGCGCCGGCGTGCCGGGCGGCATGGTGCTCGGTTCCACCGACGACGAAGGCGGTTTCGTGACGAAAGACGAGTACGGGAGCGAGGACCTTGCCGCCACCGTCTACACGAAGCTCGGCATCCCCGTGGAACTGATCGCCAAGAGCCAGGATGGTCGCCCGATTCGCCTCATCGAAGGCAATCCAATCAAGGAATGGTGCTAGAGCCCCGCGAGCAAACGAATGACCAAACGGGCCTCGTTTGCTCCGGCAATCGAGCGGATAAGGATCGGCAACGTGTTCGATTTGCTGCTCGCAAGCACGTCGCGTTATCGGCGGGAATTGCTCGAGCGGCTTGGGGTGCCGTTTCGCTCTCGCCCGCCGCTGGTCGATGAGGAACCGTTCAAGCGCCTGGGGCTCGAACCGCGCCGGTTGGCCGAGCGTCTCGCGCGGGAGAAGGCGTTGAGCTTGGCGGACAGCGAGCCTACCGCGACGATTATTGGCAGCGACCAAGTCGCGGCGGTCGATGCGGAGATCCTGGGAAAACCGGGCACCGCCGAAAACGCCGTTGAGCAATTGACTCGGCTATCCGGCCGCGAACATACGCTATTGACCGCCGTCGCGGTCTGGCATCGCGGCTCGTTGTGGGAACATCTCGCGATCGCGCGGTTGACGATGCGGCCGTTGCACCGCGACGAACTTGCCCGCTACGTCGAAGCGGATTCGCCCCTTGATTGCGCCGGCGCGTATAAGCTCGAACGGCGCGGCGTCAGCCTGTTCGCCGCGATCGACTGCGACGATCATTCGGCGATCACAGGCTTGCCACTCATCGCGTTGACCAGCCACCTCCGGTCGCTCGGTTACGCGATTCCCTAACAGCCATCGGTCCCCCCAGAGGCGCGAGACGCCTCTTGGATGTTCCGCATCCTGGGCCGGGTTCGGCTAGGCGCTTTCCACGCGAGTTCGTTTGTCGGCGCGCGGGAAGATGATTTCGTTATGCCAAAGCTGCTTCAGGTCGTCGATCACGCGTTGGAACTTTTCCACATTCACGGGCTTGTGGATGAAGTGCTCGACATCCAGTTGGCGGCATTCGAGCTGATCTTCGGCGTTTTCGGAGGCGGTAAGAACAATGACGGGCAGTTGCTGAATATCCGCGGTGGCTCGGATCGCCCGGAGCAGACACAGGCCCGAGATTTTGGGCAACACGAGGTCCAGCAGCACGACGTCGGGGGTGGGAGCGCTGGCGAAGACGCCTTCGCGCCGGAGGAAACTGAAGCCGTCGGCGCCGTCGCGGACAAGCGTCAACCGATGGCGGAACGGCAAGCCGCGGAGCGACAGGATGGTGAGGCGCGCGTCGACTTGGCTGTCCTCGACCAACAGGATCTCCATCGGACGGCCGACATAGCCGCTCTGTTCTTGCCGCTCGGATTCCAGCAGCCCGTGATCGTCGCTCATGGTTTTCAACGGCTTGCGAGGGATGGCTACAGGTGGCCGCCGATGGCTACGGCTTACGGGGCTTCAGCGGGATCGAGTAAATGTAAATCAGGTGCTCGCTGTTGTCTTGCTTGGAAACCCAAGTTAATTCCTGGTCGGGTTGAATGCCCGGAATGTCGAACTCATGAGCCAGCACGCGGCTGCCCGGCGCCATCTTTTGGAGTTGCGGAATCAACTTGGCGTTCATGTCGGGCAGCAGGAACAGCATCATCACCGTCACCTCGGACACATCGACCGTGAAGATATCCCGCTCCTCGATGCGGACCAGCGTGTCCAGTTTCTGCTCGCGGGCTTGCGCCCTGCCCTTGGCGACCAGTTTCGGATCGAGCTCGTAGCCTGTCGCTCGGCAACCGTATTGTTTGGCGGCTGTGATGAGAAATCGTCCGTCGCCGCATCCCAAATCGCAAACATGATCGCGTTTGGTGACTTTCGCCAGCGACAACATCTTTTCGACGACATCTTGCGTGGTCGGATAGTAACCGACGTCCGGCTTGCGACGAGGCTTCGCCGGTGGTTCGTCCGCCAAGGAGACGCCAAGCCCGCAGTAAGAGCCGATAGCCAGGCATAGGCCAAGGCCGATGGCGCCGATCGCCATGCGGATTTTTCCGTCCATCGCTTCCGCCTCCGAAGTAATTGCGAGCTGTGGAACCGCTCGCACCGCCTCGTCCGCCACTGCGGACAGGCCAAATTGGACCCGCGCGCCACGCGGCAAGCAAGACTGGCCGCTGGAATTAAGCCACGAACGGGACGCGGCGTGAGCGATCGTTCACCGGCGATGGTCGCGTTCCAAAGTCGTTATCATGGGGTCGAACTACGGCCGCACGATTCGGTTGGCGACCGACCAGCCAGTGTC
>CAIXSC010000233.1 GCA_903921945.1 uncultured Planctomycetaceae bacterium | reverse complement strand
GCGATCACGGCAAGCGATCACGGCAAGCGATCATGGCAAGCGATCATGGCAAGCAAAATGGCAAGCCTGGGAAACGCCCTTCCAACCACGGAAAGCCTCGCCTAGATGCATCACTTCTCCTTTGGTTCCAAGCGTCCTTCCCGTTGGTCGTCGGCCGCGCGGCGGCGGTTCGGGCAGCGTTTCCTGAAAATGGAATCGCTCGAACGACGCGAATTGATGGCCATCGACCTCAATGGTGGCGTGGTCGGGGCGGCTACTGGCCCGCTCGATGTTTCCGCCGACCTGCGTTTGTCGTTCACGGAACCGGTCGCGCGGGGAACAGGAAATATCTTGCTGCTGAAGTCCGGCGGGGAACTGATCGAGACGTTCAACGCGGCCACCAGTTCAGCGTTGAGTCTCAGCGGCAACACGCTGACGATCGATCCGTTTTGGAATCTGGATGGCGACAGCGACTACTACCTGGCGATCGACTCGGGCGCGTTAACAGACACGTCCAGCAATCCGTTCGCGGGTGTCAACAGCGCGACAACGCTCGCCTTTCGCACGGGCGTCGAGACGGCGGGAGCGCTCGGCGCGGCCTGGCTGCGCGACCTGTTTCCGGGGACTTCTTCGGAGTCGATCGGCAACCATTCGGCGCTTTTTATCCGTGCCACGTTCCCGGATCTCCATCGCGTTCCGAGTAGCTTGGAAGACGCGCGGGCAGCCATGGATGACGTCGCGGAGTTTTTCGCGGAAAACTCGCGGGGACGCATCTCGCTCACGACAACCTATACCCCAGTCGTGACGCTCGATTTCGCCCATCAATGGCACACTGCCTACGACAGCGAACTGGATGGTCTGTCGTTGATTCAAACGGCTGCGCGGCGGGAGGCGTTGAAACTGGGCTTCGACAGTTCCCAGTTCAATGTGACGTTGGTCCGCGTGGATGCGGCGCTGCGCTCCGGCGCATCGTGGGGCGGTGGCGACAGCGTGTGGCTCGCCTGGGGCGGTGGTGGAGTCGCCGCCCACGAGATTGGCCATACGCTGGGATTGGGGCACTCGAATTCAATCACCTGGGACGGCCAGACGAACGAGTACGGCAATCAAGTGGATAACATGGGTAGCGGCGATACGGGCCCCAACCATTTTATCGGCCCCAAAAAGGCCACCGTGGGATGGATCGACAACGACGACACCCTGGTCAATCCCGGACCGGGGATTTACCGCATCTACGCTGCCGAGCAGGCGAACCAGGTCAAGAACCGCAATTACGGTTTGTCGCAGGTCATTCCCGCCACTCAGATCAGTTCGACGAACCCCACGATCCGCCTCGAGTATCGTCCCGCCCAGGGCGGAGCCTTCGAGGACGCGCTGCTCCTGTTCCAGAACGATAACGTGCTGAAATACGCGGCCGGCGGCGCTATCGATCTGAATGCGACGCATGGGAAAACCTACAAGCTGCCCGGCAGCGAGATGTACCTGACGGTCCTCGCCAAGGGAGACGGCTATCTCGATGTCGCGTACCAACAGGGACCGTTTCCCGGCAACACGGCGCCGAGTGCCGCGTTCACCGCCACAGCGTCGAGCGTGAAACGGTTTGACTCCGTGACCTTCAACGCGAACGCGGTCGATGCCGACGGCGATCAACTCATTTACCGCTGGACCTTCAGCGACGGCGTGGTTGGTGTTGGCCGGACTTTCACCCGCGTCTTCCAACAGTCCACGTCAACGAACGTCACGGTCACGCTGGATGTCGGCGACCTTCGCGGCGGCGTGGCGACGCGCACGGGCACCGTGGCGGCTGGGGCCGCGAACACCACGGGTTCGCTGTCGGTCGGCACTATTTCTCCCCCCATGTTCTCCAAGCCGTCGGTGTCGGTGCTGGCCACGGACGCGTTCGCGGCGGAAGGCGGCGATACGGGGGCCTTCACGATCAGCCGCGTCGGCACGGCAACCAACAGCGACTTGGTCGTGAACTTGGCGTGGTCGGGAACGGGCCAAGCCGATTTTTCGAGCCTCCCCAACAGTGTGACGATTCCCGCCGGCCAAACGTCGGCAACGATCATCGTCACGCCGACTGATGATACGGCAATCGAAGGCCTTGAGCAGTTGACCGTGACGTTGGCCGCGAACTCCGCTTACAACATCAGCGGCCAAAACGGCGCGGCGACTGCCCAGTTGGACGACAACGATACGCCGGTGGTCACTGTCACGGCGAGCGACGCGATGGCCAGCGAAAGCGGCCGCGACGCGGGCGTCTTCCGCCTCGAACGTACCGGCGCGACATCCCAACCGTTGACCGTCTACTACGGTCTCTCCGGCACGGCATTCAACGGGGCCGACTACGGCCGACTCGATGGACAAGTCGTGATCCCCGCCGGTCAGTCGTTCGCCACGGTCACCGTCATGCCGCTCGTCGACGCGGTGGGCGATCCCGACGAAACCGTCACGCTCACCGTCGCCACGTTCAACGATGTCTACAGCGTTGGCTCCGCCTCGCAAAGCACCGTGACCATTGCCGATGCCAGTCCGCTGCCGATGGTGAGCGTCGTTGGCACCTCCGGAGAATCGATCGTCGCCGAGGGTGGTATCGCGAAGCTGATCTTCACCAGCCATGGTGGCGATGGAACGCCGGTCGTCGTCAGTTACACGATCAGCGGCACGGCCGCCAGCGGCAGTGATTTTCCCGCCCAAAGCGGTTCGATCACGGTCGGAACGGGCGGGACGGGTGGGACACAAACAGCCACACTCTCGATTCCGATCACAGCCGACGGCGCGGCGGAGGCCGACGAGTCGCTGATCGTGACCCTGGCGAGCGCGCCGACTTACATGCTGGGGTTGGACAACCAAGCCCAAATCACCCTGCTCGAGCCCGTGAACGAAGCCAATGGCGGCGACCGGGTGCGGGTGAGTCGCTTCGCGGCGGGACCGGCTGAGGCGAGCAGTGCCCCGGCCAATTTCTATGTCTATCGCGACAGCACCAACACCGCGCGCCAGGCGCTCACCGTGACGTACTCGCTCACCGGGACCGCCACACCGGGCACCGATTACACCGGCGAAGTGCGATCGCGGGCCGGTGCCGTGCTGTCCACCTTCACGCCAGCGGCGTCGAACACCGTCACGATTCCCGCCAACGCCGATGGCGTCGTCGTCCGTCTGACGCCCGTGGACGACGCCATCGCGGAGGGTACCGAGTCGATCCGTTTCAGTATCCAGTCCGTCACGGGCGGCGCGGTTGTGGGCATCAATGCGACGGCCCGTTACGACCTGCCCGACAACGACGCCAGCGCCACGCTGGTGGGCTTTGCTTCGCTGGCGAGCTTATGGGGTGAAGAGAAAAACCCCGGTGACAATGTTCGCTCGATTAGTGTCACGTTGAGCCAGGCGGCGCCCGCCGGCGGCGTGCAGGTGTCGTATCGCGCGGACGGCGGCTCGGCGCTCGGCTACGGCATCGACTGGGTATTCGTCGACAGCGGCGGCGCCGAGATCGCGGCGATGAACGGCGTGTTGAGTTTCGCCGCGGGCGAAACGACGAAGACGATCCGCGTGCGAGTGCAGAACGATCGGATTGTGGAAAGCCAGGAGATGTTCGCGATCACGCTGGAGAACCCGATCAACGCCTCGCTGCAGTCGGCGGCGAACCGCCATGTGGTCACGCTCTTCGATGTCATCCCGAGCGGCTTGGTGTTCGAGGAACGGTGGGCGGGCGGCGCCGTGTTCACGAACAACAGTTGGGCGACGAGCCCGGTTTCCTACCAAGGCTATCTGACCGGGTTCACCTCGGGGCAAAACGTCGACAACGATTTCTCGCGGCGGCTCACCGGCTTCGTCACCGCGCCCGCCACAGGCCAATACACGTTTTACGCCTCGGGCGACGATGGCGTGCGATTGTATGTCGGCACATCGGAAGCGGCGTCCAGCAAGGTGCTCGTCGCATCGGTGCCGACCAGTGGCTGGACCGGGTTCCAGGAGTGGAACAAGTATCCGGCCCAGAAGTCGACCGCCATCACGCTGCAGGCCGGTCAGCGGTACTACGTCGAAGTGCAACACCAAGAAGGGGGTGGTGGCGATCATGTTTCGATCGGCTGGACAGGGCCGGGTATCAGTTCGATCACGCCCATCAGCACCGCCAGTGCCATCGCCACCCGTGACAATCGCTATGTGCGATTCCTCGCCGCGACGTCGAGCGTAACTGAGGGACAGCCGCTGTCGCAGCCCATTCTCGTAACATTGGATCGCGCCAACGACAACGCGTCCGTCACGGTGGGGGTGGAAGTTGTCGCGGTTTCGACGACGGCTGGCGGCTCCGACTACTCGCTCGGCGCCACGTCGCTGACGTTCGCGCCGGGCGAGGTCTCGAAGCCGATCGACATTTCCGCGTTGGCGGATTCCGTGAATGAACCGGCGGAGCGGGTGGTACTGCGGCTGGTCAGCAGCAACGGGGCTCGGATCATCGGTCCCGCGACGCACGCCTTGACGATCGTGGACGCGAACTCGCCACAGTTTGGTCCCTTCCGCGGTTTCACCGCTCGCGGCGATGCGGTTGGTTCCGTCGTGGGGCAGATGGCGGCTAACATCGCTACGGGACGCACCGCGCAGACATGGGAGATTCTCGCCGGCAATCCGCGGGTGGAAGGAAGCCCGACGGCCGCGTTCGCGATCGATGGGGAAGGCCGCATCACACTCGCCAATCCTGACGCCCTACCACTGAGCTCGGTGCAGCTCGATCTCACGGTCCGCCTCACCGACAACCTTGGCTCCTCGACACTGGCACTAGCGCCGGTCATCGTCAACGGTGGTCGCATTCAGGAAGAGCGCTGGAGCAGCGAGGCGATCTACAATGCGGGTAAGTGGGGATCCGCGCCGGATTTCTCCGCCAATCTGTCGTCGTTCGACGCGCCTCGCGATGTCGCCGAACATTACTCGCGGCGCATCACGGGCATGATCGTTCCCCAAACCACCGGGGATTATTCGTTTTGGATCGCCGCCCGCGACGCGGGACGCTTGACGATCGCGCCCTTCGATTCGCCCACAAGCGAAACTGAAATCGCGCGGTCCAATGACGCCAACTACCAGGCGTGGGACGCGGCGGACATCCAGCAATCGGGGCCGCAGTCGCTCATTGCCGGGACTCGCTACATCCTGCGGGCCTATCAGCGCGAGTCGTACTGGGACGATCACTTATCGGTCGCTTGGTCGGGGCCAGATTTCGACCGACAAGTGATACCCGCGTCAGCCATGATAGGTTCGTTCAGCCAATTCCGAGTCGGTCCGGGTAATGCGTCGGAGGCCACGCCGGCGAGCGTGCCGACCTATTCGCTTTCGGCGACCGCCATCACCGACTCGGGGCTCGCCGCTTCCATCGACGCTGGCGGCTTTACGCGCGACAACACGCTCGGGCTAAGCGGCACGGCTATGCCTGGAGCCAAAGTCAGCGTCTACGCGGGCCCGACGTTCATCGGCCAAGGAATGGCGGCCAGTGACGGGACGTGGAGCTTAACGACCCGCGCGCTGGACGACGGCGACTACGTCTTTCGGGCCGAGGTGATCGACAGCGTCGGTAATGCGGCAGTGACGACAACGCGTGCCTTCTCAGTGCGGTCCGCGATTTCGGTCAGTCCGCTGCAACTTGTCTCGACCGCGATCGGCGGCAGTGCCACCGCCGCCAACACCCAGGCGGTGGGAAACATTCTCGCGGTGCGTTCCGTCGACCAAGGTTTGGTCACCTACGAAATGCTTTCCGACGTGCCATTCACCGAGCAGCGGTGGAGTGGAAGCACGGCTTTCAACACCAATACCTGGACCGGCACGCCGGACTACTCGGGGACGTTGGGCTCCCTCACGACCGCTCAGAACGTGGGAGACAACTATTCGCGGCGGATCACCGGTTGGATCACTGCGCCGGCCACCGGTTCCTACAACTTTTATGTGGCGGGTGACGACGATGTGAAGCTGTATGTGAGCAGCGACGACACGGCGGCGAACAAAGGCTCGGTGATCGCGAGCATTCCCAGCGGCGGTTGGACCGGCTTCCAGCAATGGAACAGGTACAGCAGTCAGAAGTCGGCGGCGGTCAGTTTGCAGGCCGGCCAGCGCTACTACGTGGAAGTGCAGCAACTGGAAGGCTACGGCGGCGACCACGTGTCGGTGGCTTGGGCAGGCCCCGGGATCAGCGCGATCACGCCGATTTCGATTCTCGCGAATCTGCTGAGCGCGAACGTGTCGACGGGGGCCGTGCAGCTTGTGTCGCGCGGCGTGTCGAGCGCGACCGAGGCCGCTGGCGTTCCCGTCGTCCATGGCGGCACTTCCGCCAACGGTCGATATATCGTGTTCGGTGCGAGCCAACCAGCCGCGTTCGGAACTGGCGGAACGGCGTTCACCGACGCGAACGCGTTGTCGAACGGCCTCTATTCCGACCTCTTCGTTTACGACCGGACCACGCAGGCGGTGCGGCTGGCGACAGCCGGCTCGACGGCGGCCAGCACCAGATCGCGGCAGGCGGAATTCGTGGGCATCACCGCCGATAATCGCTACGCGATCTACACCACGGACTATGTGGAAAACATTGGCGGATTCTCCGCGCCGGGCAAGCCGGTCGCCTCCACCTGGACGCTGGTCGATGGCGGATACCCCACGCCATCCGGCAAAGCGAAGACCACCACATTGCGAGTGGCGGACATCGATCCGACAACGCTGAGCTTCCAGTTGAGCGGCGGGTTCATCAACAACGACGGCCAAACGGCGAACGTCAGTGTCGTAACGATCAAGCGGCCCTCGGCGGGTGTGCTCAGCTTCTGGGTCGAAGGAAGCGTCGAAAACAAAGCGGTCAAGTTGGAACTCGAGGACACTTCGTCGGGAATTCTTGTGAAGGCGACCGCCGCCAAGTACGGCGCCGGCACCGGCGCCGATTGGGATTCGTCGGGCACGCTGGGAACCGTGGCGACGAGTTTGACTGCCAATGGCTACGGTGTCAGTCTCTTGCAGGCCACTGGCGCGAACCTTACGCCCGCCATGCGTGAGGAAGGGGCTATCGCCGCTCGCGATGTGATCGCCTTCGACCTTGTCACGGGCCTGCAGTCGCTGCTAAGCCATTCGGCCGCGGCCAGTAATCTCGAGTCGCAAGCGGGCGATGTGCGGAACGTCACGCTTTCCGCCGACGGCCGCTATGTGCTCCTCACCGCCGCCGACGCGACCAAGTTCGGCAATGGCGGAACCGCCTTTGCCGATTCCGCGCCGATGTCCACCGATCTCTTCGCGGCCGATGTGCAAACCGGCCAGATCCGACTGCTTTCGCGGTCGGGTGGCAGCGCCACCGCGAGCGCCGGCGTCGTTCCAACCCTGCTAGGTACGACCACGGATGGCTGGGCCGTGTTCAGCGTGAACGACGCGTCCGCCCTAGGTTTCACGGACGGCGCGGCGTCCACGGCTGACTTGATCGCCGTCAACTTGGCGGACGGCGCACTGAAACTCGTTTCGCGGGCCAGCGGTGGAACGGCGAGCAGCAGCGCCGGCGTGGCTGTCACTTTTGAGCGGATCGTCGGCAATCACGTCTATTTCGCGGCGAACAACGCGACCTCGTTTGGCTTCACGTCCGACGCGGACACCGGCCGAGCAGACCTGTTTCGGTTCGCGCCATCGACCGGGTCGATGGAACTGCTGAGCCATTCGACGACCAGCGCCAACGCCGCCTTCGCGGGCAGCTACCGGACTGGCAGCCTAACCGTGTCGCCCAATGGCCGATTTGTGGCGTTCGCAATGAACATGCAAGGGTCCAGCGGTGGATTCACGGTAAACGTGAATGGCGACGCGCTGTTCCTCGCCGACTTGCAGACCGGGGCCATCCGGCTCGTCAATTCCAGCAACCACGAGGGAACGACGCTCTCGTACGCCGCGTGGGCGGGCGTTCAGGATTTCGCGCGGTTCTTCACCCCGGACAGTCGGCTGTTCGTTTGGAGTTCGTCTTATGGCGGCTATTTCGCGTCCGATCGCACAGGAGCGGCTTTCGGTTGGGATAGCCAGTATGGCAGTGACGCCTACGCGGTCGATTTGTCGAGCGGTGTGAGCAGCGCGGGCATCGCCCAGACGAACCGTCTGTTGAACCACGCGCCTGCTAGCCCCACGGTGGCTGCGGCGGGGAATGTGACTTTGGTGGGCGTGAGCCTCGATAGCCGACTCGCGTTCTTCTTAGCGGCGGATGCGTCGAAGTTTGGCAACCGCGGTTCGGCCTTCGAAGATTCGGCCCCGTCGGTCAACGACGTGTTCGCCGTCGATCTGGCCACACGGGCGATCACGCTGGTGAGCGGTTCCAGGGGCGTTTCATTCGGGCAGACGGCGACATTCTTGGGCGTGGGCGAGGGCGGGACGGCGCTCGTCAGTCTTGGGAATGTCGCGGGCCTCGGTTCGGTCGCCGGAACGCTCACCGACCCCAACGCGAATGGCACAGACTTGCTCAGCATTCGGTTGAATTTGCTGGACCTCGTCAACGCCGATGACTCAGCTGACACCGGCACTGCCAATGACAATTTCACCAAGAAGAGCGATTTCACGCTCACCTCGCTCGGCGTGCCCGGTCGGTCGCTGCAACTGCTCGACAACGGCGTTCTGGTCGCCACCCAAACGCCAGACGCTTCGGGACTTGTCACGTGGGCGTTGACGAACGTCGCCAATGGCGTTCACACCTTTACACTCCGCGACACAGCGGAGCTGGTTCCATTCCGACTGGCGAGCGTTGAGGGGAGCCCGAGCCTGACGGTGACGGTCGACGTGAACAATCGCGCTCCGACCAACATCGGTCTTTCGCGTTCGCTGATCGCCGAGAACGCAGGGGCGAACGCGGTGGTGGGCTCGCTGTCAACCACGGACCCGGATGCGGGCAACACCTTCGCCTATTCGCTCGTTTCGGGAACTGGCTCGACCGACAACGCGGCGTTCAACATCTCTGGAAACCAGTTGCGAGCGAACGCCTCGCTGAGCTTGGCGACGCCAAGCAGTTACTCGGTGCGTATCCGAACCAGCGACCAGGACGGAATGACGTTCGAAAAGTCGTTCATGATTACGGTCACCGTGGCGAACCGGGCGCCCACCGATCTGTCGATTTCCGCGTCGAGCTTGGTGGAAAACGCCGGCGTGAATGCTGTGGTGGGGACGTTGTCGAGCACCGATCCCGATGAGGCGAATGAGTTCACCTATTCGCTTGTGGCCGGGGCCGGCGACACTGACAACAGTTTGTTCCATATCGCCGGAACGCAGCTGCGCGCGACGGCGTCGCTCGATTTCGAGACGAAGAGCAGCTACTCGGTACGCGTCCGCACCACCGACGACGGCGGCCTTGCTTTCGACAAGACGTTCACGATCACCGCGACGAACGCCAATGAACCGCCGATGAGCGTGTCGCTATTGAATAACTCCGTCGCCGAAAACGCCGGCGCGAACGCGGGCGTCGGCACGTTGTCGAGCACCGATCCGGATGCGGGCGATACGTTTACCTATACGCTTGTCGCGGGGACCGGTTCGGCCGACAACGCGTCGTTCAACATCTTCGCCAGCCAACTGCGGGCTGCGGCGGACTTGGATTTCGAGAATAAAAGCATCTATTCGATTCGAGTTCGCGTGGCCGACGCCAACGGTTTGTCCCGCGAAGAGGCGTTTACGATCAGCGCGACCAACGTCAACGAGTCGCCGACCAACGTGGCGTTGTCCCAGGCGACCATTATGGAGCAGGCCGGGGTGAACGCGGTCGTCGGCGACCTCTCGACGATCGATCCGGATGCGGGCGATACGTTTACCTATTCGCTCGTGGCGGGGACCGGTTCGACCGACAACAGTTCGTTCAACATCTCCGGCGGCCAATTGCGGGCCAACGCTTCTTTCAGTTTGGCGACCCAAAGCGGCTATTCGGTGCGGGTTCGCACGACGGACCAAGGCGGCCTGACCTTCGAGAGGGCGTTTGCTATCACGGTCACGCTAGCCAATCTGGCGCCGACGGACATCGCGTTAAGCGGAACCACGATCGCCGAGAATGCCGGGGCTGACGTTGCTGTGGGAACGTTGTCGACTACCGACCCGGATGTCGGCAACTCGTTCACTTACTCGCTGGTTTCGGGAACCGGTGACACGGACAACAGTTTGTTCGATATCGCCGGAACGCAGTTCCGCGCGACGGCGTCGCTGGACTTCGAAACGAAGAGCAGCTTCTCGGTGCGCGTCCGCACGACCGACCAAGGCGGCTTGAGCTTTGAAAAGACGTTTACGATCACCGCGACGAACGTCAACGAGCCGCCCACGGATATCGCGCTCTCGAAGACCACGATCGTCGAGAACGCCGGAGCCAACGCGGTGGTGGGCTCGCTGTCGACCATGGACCCCGATGCGGACAACACGTTCACCTATTCGCTCGTCGAGGGAACTGGATCAACCGACAACGCGGCGTTTAACATTTCCGAAAACCAGTTGCGGGCGACCAGTTCGCTGAGCGTGGTGACGAAGAGCAGCTATTTGGTGCGAGTGCGGGCGACTGATCAGGATGGTTTGAGCTTTGAAAAGGCGTTTACGATCACAGCGATGCCGGCCAATCGGGCCCCCACCAATCTTGTGCTCTCGTCGACGACCATCTCCGAAAACAGTGCCGCGAACACGGTTGTCGGCGACCTGTCGTCCGTCGACCCCGACATCGCGAACACGTTCAACTACTCGTTAGTCTCTGGAGAGGGCAGCACGGACAATGCCGCGTTCAATATCGTACGTAGCCGGCTGCGAGCGAACAGCGCCTTTAACTTCGAGAGCAAGGGCAACTACGCGATCCGCCTGCGAACGACCGACCAGGACGGCCTCTTCTTTGAAAAGATGTTCACCGTCAGCGTGACCAACGTCAATGAAGCCCCAACAGACGTTACCTTGGCCCCGAATTCGATCGCCGAGAACGCCGGAGCGAATGGGGTGGTGGGGACGTTAACGGCGATCGATCCCGATCCCGCGAACACGTTCACTTTCTTCACATTCACCTTGGTGGCGGGAATCGGCGACACCGACAACGGTTCGTTCAATATCCAAGGCAACAAGCTCCGCGCGACGAACTCGCTCGACTTTGAAACCAAGAGTAGCTACTCCGTTCGAGTTCGCGCGGAGGACCACGGCGGACTGTCGTTCGACAAGACGCTGACAATCTCGGTAACAAACGTGAACGACGCCCCGACGAATCTCGTCTTGTCGAATAACACGATCGCCGAGAACGCGGGCGCCAACGCGCTGGTGGGCAACTTCGCCGCGACCGATCCCGACGCGGGTTCTCAATTTACCTACAAGCTTGTCACTGGCGAGGGTTCGACCGACAACCGGCTCTTCAAGCTGGCCGGAAACCAGCTCCGAGCGGCCAACTCGTTGAATTTCGAAGCCAAGAGCGGCTTTACGATTCGGGTGGCTGCCACCGACCTGGGTGGGTTGGCGTTCGTCAAGTCGTTCACGATCACCGCGACCAATGTGAATGAAACGCCGACCAATCTGACGCTGTCGAAGCTGGCGGTTGCCGAAAACGCGGGTGCCGACGCGGTGGTCGGGCAGTTTGCCACGACCGACCCTGATATGGCCGACACATTCACCTACACGCTGGTGGCGGGAACAGGGAGCACGGACAACGCGGTGTTTAACATTTTGGGCAATCAGTTGCGCGCCGCCGCGTCGCTCGACTTTGAAACCAAGAGTAGCTATTTGGTGCGCGTCCGCACGACCGATGCCGGCGGGCTATTTGTCGAAAAAAGTTTCAAAATCCAGGTTGTCAATGTCAACGACGCTCCCACGAACATTCTGCTGTCATCCACGCAGATTGCCGAAAACGCGGGCGCTAACGCAGTGGTGGGCACATTCACGGGCACGGACCAAGACAAGTCCAGCACCTTCACGTTCACGCTGGTGGCGGGAACGGGCGACACCGACAACGCTGCTTTCAATATCTCAAGAAACCAATTGCGCGCTACGCAGTCGCTCAACTTCGAAATCCAGAACAGTTACTCGGTGCGCGTCCGAGTGACAGACCAGGTGGGCGGCCAATTTGAAAAGGCGTTCACGATTTCCGTAAGCAACGTCAATGAAACGCCAACGGCGATCACCTTGTCCAACAGCACGATCATGGAGAACGCGGGCGACAACGCGGTGGTCGGCACGCTGAGCACCACCGATCCGGACGTCGGCGGCTCGTTCACGTATTCGCTAGTGACGGGCGCGGGGGACTCGTACCCACTCGCCGGTCTTCCCTCGCGCGCTGTCACTTCTGTCAGTCTTCCACAGTCATGTGACGTCGAGGCAGCTGCAAATTTGACCAAGTGGCTTCCCGAGGAGCCGGCGGCGGCG
>CAIXSC010000232.1 GCA_903921945.1 uncultured Planctomycetaceae bacterium | reverse complement strand
GTTGCCGAGTGGGCCTCGACGCGGCAAACGTCCTCTTTGTACGACGGACATCTTGTCCGTCGCGAGCACTTCGAACGCGTCGCCTCCGGTCGAGCCACGCTCAACAACCAAGGTCACCGGGCGGACGAAGGTCGCGGCAATCTGTGTACCACGAAGCACACGAAGAGCACGAAGGTATCAGAGAATGAAGCGATGGATGTCAGCTTTCAGTCTTCGTGCTCTTCGTGTCCTTCGTGGTTGCTCGAACTGAGTTCGGTGGTCAATGCTCAGAGTGGCGAATGCGATTGTCTGCTCTATCGCGTGCTACGGGCCGGACGACGGACAAGATGTCCGTCGTACATGGGGAGAACGAATGTCGGCCTGAGTCGGCCGGCCGGTCGCGGCGTCCTGCTTGTACGACGGACATCCTGTCCGTCGCGAGCATGTCGGACTTCCATCTAGAAACGCGTCCGCTCGAGTGTTGACGGACAAGATGTTCGTCGTCCAGAACCGCGTTGCCGCGCGGCAGCCACTCGATCGTCGAGCGCTGCGTCGTTGTCGACCGTTCTCGTTACCGCGAGAGCGTCCAGCCCTCTTGGAGCGTTGCTTCCTTGACGACGATCGGGATTCCGTCACGCACGACACAGTCGACGGCGTCGGGCGACGTGTCGCCACCACCTTCGTTGACGACTCGCACGCGGGGTCCAACCCGGCAGTTTTTGTCGACAATCGCGTGCTCGATCACCGCGCCATCGCCAATGCCGACCGGCGGCAGTCCCAGCCGCAACGTCTCGGCCCGCTGGCCCGCCGTCTCGTACTCATCCGCGCCCATAATGATCGAGTTGCGGATGGTGACGCCACGGCCGATCACGCAGCGGGCGCCAATGATGCTGTTTTCGATGACAGCGTCGGGCGCGATCCGGCAACCGTCGGCGATCAAGCTGCCGCGAACCGAGGCCCCTTCCAGTAGCGACGGCGGCAGGAACTCGGGCCGCGAATAGATCGGGGCGTCGGGCAACGCCAGTTCGAACGGCGGAGTCGGGCTGGCAAGGCTCAGGCTGGAATCGAAATACGAGCGGATCGTACCGACATCTTCCCAGTAACCGTCGAACAAATGGACCTGCACTTTGCGGCTGCGGATAGACGCCGGGAAAATCTCTTTGCCAAAGTCATGATAGTCGGTCTTGGTGAGCATCTCTTCCAATGTGCGGCGATTGAAAATGTAAATGCCCATGCTGGCCAGGCAACTGCGGCCGGCACTGGGAATTCCCCGCCGTTCGATCCATTGGGGATCCATCGATACCAGGTTCAATTGATCGTCGGTCTGCGGTTTTTCCAGGAAACCGACCACTCGCCCGGCCTCGTCGACTCGCATGACGCCCAGCGAACGGGCCGCCGCGCGAGACACGGGCATCGCGGCGATGGTCGCGTCGGCCCCGGATTCCTGGTGGGTGCGGAGCAGTTCCTGGTAATTCATCCGGTACAACTGGTCGCCGCTCAGAATGAGCACGTACTCGACGCCGCCTTGTTGGATATAGCGGATCTGTTTCCGAACCGCGTCCGCTGTGCCCTGATACCAGTCGGCCGCCCCTTCCTCCATAGTTTGTTGGGCGGCCAGGATTTCGACGAACGCGCCGCTGAACACGTCGAACCGGTAGGTCTGCCGAATATGGCGATGCAAACTGACCGACAGGAATTGCGTCAGCACGTAAATCCGGTTGAAACCGCTGTGCAAGCAATTGGAAAGCGGAATGTCGATAAGCCGATACTTCGCGGCGATCGGCACGGCCGGTTTCGAACGGAACTTGGTCAGAGGGTAGAGCCGCGTGCCGCGGCCGCCACCCAACACCAGGGAAATGACATTTCGCATGAGCGTGTAAAACGCCTTAGTCTCGGGAAAGAGCGATCAACGGATGACGAAATTGACCATCCGTCCAGGGACGACCACAGTCTTCACAATAGTTTTGCCGGCGAGCAGCTCGGCGATCCGCGGTTCGGCTCGCGCGGCCGCTTCCAGCGTCTCGGCCGACGCGTCCGCAGCCACCACGATTTTGCCGCGGAGTTTGCCGAGGATTTGCACCGGGATTTCGAGCGTGTCGTCTTTCAGATGCGCCTCTTCGCAGCCAGGCCAGGGGGCGTAAGCCAGGGAACTGGAATGTCCAAGCGCTTCCCAAAGCTCCTCCGCGATGTGCGGCGCGTATGGCGCCAGCAACAGTGTGAACCGCTCCATCACGCTTTTCGGCCGCACGGCCTCTTTGGTGAAGAAGTTGACGAACTCCATCATCCGCGCGATGGACGTGTTGAACTCCAGCCGGTCGGTCCCCCGTGTGACCGCGTAAATGGTGCGGTGCAACACCTGGTTTTGTTCGCGGGTCGGTTCGACGTCTTGCACGGCCGGGTTCAGCGTGGCGAGTTCCGACCGGTCGTCGATCATCATGCGCCAAACGCGGTCCAAGAAACCGCGAACGCCACTCACCCCGGACATGCTCCATGGTTTGACCGCTTCGAGCGGTCCCATGAACATTTCGTATAGCCGCAACGCGTCGGCCCCGTATTCCTTCACAATCGCGTCGGGATTGACGACATTGCCGCGAGCCTTGGACATCTTATGCGCCCGGCTGTCGACGCGGATCGACGGTTGATCTTTGAGCACGAACACGTCGCCCGACTTTTCCACTTGGTCGGCCGCCACCTTATAAGAGTCGACGGCCTCTCCGCCACCCTTGCGGCGGAATCCGCCTTGCGGCGACTCCTCGACGTCGCTGGCTGAAATCGCTTCACCGCCGGCAAGCCGGTAGCCGGTGAATTCGATTTCGCCGAGGATCATGCCTTGATGGACGAGGCGGCGGAACGGTTCCGGAGTGCTGACGTAGCCGCGATCGAACAGGACTTTGTGCCAAAAGCGAGCATAAAGCAGATGCAGCACGGCGTGTTCGGCGCCGCCGACGTAGAGGTCGACCGGCATCCAAGCCCGCTCCTTTTCGCGGTCGACGAAGGCCGTGCCGTTCCGCGGATCGATGAACCGCAAATAATACCAGCAGGATCCGGCCCACTGCGGCATGGTGTTCGCTTCCCGTTCGAACCGCATGCCGTCGATGAGCGGGCGAAGCCACGCGTCGCCAGCCTTGGTCAGCAGCGGTTCGGGGCGGCCATGAGGTTTGTAGTCGTCCAGATGCGGCAACGCGACCGGCAATTGGCTCTCGGGCATCGCGCGGACGAACCCGGTCAATTGGCCGTTGGCATCCAGTTCGTGCAGTAGCGGAAACGGTTCGCCCCAGAAACGCTGGCGGCTGAACAGCCAATCGCGCAGCTTGAAATTGACGGCGGGGCGAGCGAGTCCGGCGGCGGCCAAGTCGGCGGTGACCCGCTGCTTGATCTCATCGGTCGGCAGGCCGTCATAAGCTCCTGAATGGGTGGCGACGCCGAGCCCCGTGTAGCATTCGCGGCCGGCCAGCACTGCTGATCGTGCGTCACCGTAGGCTTCGCCCGGGTCGACGACTGCCACGATCGGCAGAGCGAACTGCTTCGCGAATTCGTAGTCACGCGCATCGTGGGCGGGAACCGCCATGATGGCGCCGGTCCCGTAGTTGGCAAGCACGTAATCGGCGATCCACACCGGAATCGGTTGCCCCGTGACAGGATTGATCGCGTAAGAACCGGTGAACACGCCGGTTTTGACCCGCGTTTCCTCTTGCCGTTCGCGATCGCTCTTCGCGGCCGCCTTTTGGCAGTAGGCTTCGACGGCCGCAAGCTGCTGGGGCGTGGCGAGCCGGGCGACGCTGGGGTGTTCCGGGGCGATCACCATGTAAGTGGCGCCGAAAAGCGTATCGGGCCGCGTGGTGTAAATCCGCAAACTATCGGTCGCGGGCTTGACGGGGAAACCGCTGGCCGTCCGGGCCGAACGCCAAGCCGCGAATTCGTCAACCGAGCCTAGCGGAAAATCGACTTCGGCACCCGTGCTGCGGCCGATCCAGTCGGCCTGCAATTTCTTCGTGCTGTCGGGCCACTCCACCAGTTCCAAATCTTGCTGCAACCGTTCGGCGTACGCGGTAATTCGCAGCATCCACTGCCGCAGCGGTCGCCGTTCGACCGGATGTCCTCCCCGTTCGCTCTTTCCGTCAATCACTTCCTCGTTGGCGAGCACGGTGCCGAGTGCCGGGCACCAGTTCACCAGCGCTTCGCCTTGGTAGGCGAGCCGCCGTTCATCCTGGTAGCGGCGCACCGCGTCGGCGCCGGCGGCCGCCACCGCGGGCGGAATCGGCAACTCGGCGATCGGCCGGCCGCGTTGTTGCTGTTCGTCGAACCAAGAGTCGAACAGCAGCAGGAAAATCCACTGCGTCCAGCGAACGTACTCGATGTCGGTGGTCGCCAGCTCGCGGTCCCAGTCGTAACTGAAACCGAGCATTTTCAGTTGGCGGCGGAAGGTGGCGATATTGCTGTCGGTTTTGATTTTCGGATGCGTGTTGGTCTTGATCGCATGTTCCTCCGCAGGGAGGCCGAACGCGTCAAAGCCCATGGGATGGAGCACGCTTTTGCCGCGCATCCGCGCGAACCGGCAGACAATATCGGTGGCCGTATAACCTTCGGGGTGGCCAACGTGCAGCCCCTCGCCGCTCGGATAGGGGAACATGTCGAGCACATACAGCTTTTCACCCACGGGAAATTCCGGGGTGGCGAATGTCTTCTCCCGCTCCCAAAACTGCTGCCACTTGGGTTCCACAAGAGCCGGATTGTACCGTGGCATGACGACCTTTTCCCTGAATGCGAAAACGCTGGAAGCGGCGACTTGAGCGACGTTTGCGGCACGCTTGCCGACCACGCCGATCGCCGCGACGCCCGCTGCCAGCGGCGACGGCGAGTGAAGCGAGATCCGAGGATGCCGATTCTACGGAGGCGCCTGCAGGGGAACAAGCCGCACGGGCGCTCGCGGATGGTGTCCGTCGACGGCGCTCGCCGACGGCGCTCGTTGACGGCGCTCGGTGACGGCGCTCGTTGACGGCGCTCGCGGAAACGACCGTACCCGGGCAGCTCAAGCGAACGGCCTGCTATCTAAGGCGTTTGACCCAGGGGAACGCGCGGCGCGGCTGGCCGAAGTGTCCTCGCCGCCGTTCGACATTCCCGAATCCGCGTATGGCGGACCCTGGCGGCGGAACGGTATTCTCGATTACGATTCTTGAGGGCTTAACCGAACTTTCGCTGGTGCCGCCGCAACGCCATGTTGTACAGCCTGAAAAAACTGCGTTTGTCGCGTTACGAACAGGACGCGATGCGAAATGCTGGACGGTTCAATGCCCAGCTTCTCGACTATCTTCGGCCTTGGATCAAAGCGGGTGTCACCACCGGCGAGATTGATCGATTGGTGTACGAGTACACTCGCGATCATGGCCATGTCCCGGCGCCTCTGGGGTACCAGGGGTATCCGAAGAGCTGTTGCACGAGCGTGAACGAAGTGATTTGCCACGGGATTCCGGGCGATTACGAGCTGCGGGACGGCGATATCGTCAACGTGGATGTGACCACGAAAGTGGACGGCTGGCATGGCGACCAGTCGGAGACGTTCCTGATTGGGGAGGTTTCGGAAGAGGCGCGCGGCGTCACTCAGTGCGCGTTCGATTGCCTGCACTTGGCGATCCAGGCGATCAAGCCGTGGAGCCGGATCGCGGAGATCGGCGACGCGATCGTGGCCGAGGCGACTCGGCGGGGTTTCAGCGTCGTCGAGGATTACATTGGCCACGGGCTGGGAAGGGAATTCCATCAGAAACCCAACGTGCCCCATGTGCCGACCCGTCAAGCGCGGGCCGAGCGGCTCGAACCGGGCGTTTGCTTTACGATCGAGCCGATGATCAACGGCGGCACGAAAGAATCGGTGCTTGACAGAACCGATGGTTGGACGGTGCGGACGCGAGACGGGCGAGTGTCAGCGCAGTTCGAACACACGATCCTCATGGGTGAGGAGCATCCCGAAGTCCTGACGGTCACCAAGCTTGGACCGCAGCCTGGCTTCCGCTTTTAGCCGCCATACCGTTCCATGATCGCCAAGTCGTTTTGGCTTCGAACCTTGCGTGCTGGAAACGCCAAGGTTGAAGACACTCGGAGCCACACTAGGCCAGGATAGTTGTGCCTGTTGGCCGAAGGCGAATGGCCGAGGCCACCGGGCGGTCGCGCGTGACTTTCCAGTTCAAAACCGAGTTATTCGCCCGTTCCGGTGGACTGATTTGTTCGCCACGGTCCCGAAGCGTTCCGATGGCAGACAAGCGGGTCGCGGCGATCGGTGTACCGCGAAGCATACGAAGAGCACGAAGGCATCAGAAAAACAAGCGTTCGCTGCCATCCTTCAGTTCCAGTTGGAAGTGCCAGTGAACCGCGATCGCACCACCGATCGTGCGATTCGAGAGCGAGTCGAACTTGCGACCCCGGCGACGTACCCTCTGAAGCGGCTGGGGTTTAGGAACTTCCGAACGGCATTTTTTAGCCGGGCGCTCGACCTTACGACTGCCCTTGACCTTACGGATTCCATTAAGGCAGGGGATCTAAGGGATCCCGTAGTCACGAGGAGTCGGGATTTTTTCCAGTTTCGTCCGTCTCCGTTCGCTATTCTTCTAGTTCGTTCGTGGCTATTCCCGATCCGACATCGCCCGTTGCGAAGCGACTCGGGACACCCCGAATGCTGGGCTCATTCCCAGCGCCCTAGAAATTTCCCCTTGAAATCTTGGCTGATGTTGTCAAAATACCCCGTTTCCCGAAGGTATCGAGCGAGCGGAGAGGCAGGCTATGAAGGAATCGTTGCAGGTTAAAGTGCGCGAACAGTTGGGGTCGCGGCAGTCGCGCCGGTTGCGGGCGAGCGGCTTGGTGCCGGCGATCCTCTACGGGCACGGCGAGAAGAGCATCAGCCTGACGATTCCCGATTCGCAGGTGAAGCACGCGGTGCAGCACGGCGCCCGGCTCGTCGACCTGAGCGGTGACGTGACGGAAACGGCGCTGATCCGGCAAGTGCAGTGGGACGCGTTCGGGCTGGAAGTGTTGCATCTTGACTTGAGCCGTGTGTCTGCGGACGAAACGGTGGAAGTCGTGCTGCCGATCCATCTGAAGGGCACTGCGGCTGGGACTCGGGAAGGTGGCGTGATCGAACATGTGAAGCACGAGGTGCGGATCCTCTGCCCCGTGGTTTCGCTGCCCGAACATTTGGACATGAACATCAACGCGTTGCATCTGAACCAGGAAATGACCCTGGGTCAGTTGACGTTGCCGGCCGGCGCCAAGCTGCTGGCGGACGCTGACGAAATCGTGGTTCACTGCGTGAAGGTGAAGTCGGAAGCCGACTTGGCCGCGGCAGGGGCCGGTGGAGCCGAGCCGGAAGTGATCGTGAAGAAGAAGGCCGAGGCGGCTGCGGAGGCCTAGTGCTGGCTCAGGCCAAGATGGTGGAGACGCGGGCTTGCCCGGGAGGTCGTCCCGCGTGAAACTGATCGTGGGTCTGGGGAATCCGGGCAAGCAGTACGAAAATACGCGGCACAACATCGGATTCGCGGTGATCGCGGAACTGGCCAAGCAGGCGACGGGTGGATCCCCGCGAGCAAAATTTGATGGGGAATGGATCGAGGCGACCTGGGGCGGGCAAAAGTGCCTGCTTGGAAAACCTCTCACATTCATGAACCGCAGCGGGATGTGTGTGCAGCCCGCGCGGGACTTTTTCAAGGTGGAAGATAGCGATATCTTGGTGCTGTGCGACGATCTGGCCCTTCCAGCGGGTAAGCTGCGAATGCGGGCCCAAGGATCGGCGGGCGGACAAAAGGGTTTGGATGACATCCTGAAGCGGCTCGGCACCGATGCGATCTGCCGGTTGAGGATCGGAATCGGGGCGGCCCCTCCCGGATGGGACGCGGCGGATTACGTGCTCGGAAAATTTTCCGGCGTGGAATCCGATACGATGCGCATGGCGGTTCAGCGAGCTGCCGAGGCGGTCGTGGATTGGGTGTGCCGGGGCACGGAATTCGCAATGAATAAGTACAACGCGGGCTGAGCGGTCGCTAACGGGGAGCGAGAGCCGGGTCGCGCACGAACACGTCCAGTGCATAAGGGAGATAGGTTTGGCTCAGAACGTTTACGAAACGCTGTTCATTTTGGACTCGAACAAGTACGCCCGCGACCCGGGCGGTGTCTCCGGCGGCATCGGCGAACTCGTGCAGAAGTGCGGCGGCGAAGTGCTCGCCAGCCGTCTGTTCAATGAGCAAAAGCTCGCCTATCCGATCAATGGACAGCGCAAAGGCACGTATTGGCTCGCCTACTTTCGGCTCGACAGCAAGCAACTGCCGGTTTGGAACCGCCAGTGCCAGTTGAACGAGGCGATCGTCCGGCAGTTGACGCTGAAAGTCGATCCGCGACTGGCGGATGTGCTCGTGCAGCATGCGTTGGGCAACACCACGCTGCGCAAGCCCACTGTCGTCGAAGTCTCGACCGAAGAGGGCGAAGGCGAAGTAGTCGAGTGATGCCGGCTCTGGCTTGTTGAGGAACAGCCCGAACCGACAGGACGACCGTGTTTGTCGATAGTGGGGCGTTTCTTCAGGCAAGGAGTGGCGTCGTGGCTAGTTTCAATCGTGTAATCCTCGTCGGGAATCTGACGCGGGATGTGGAACTCAAGCACCTGCCTAGCGGGCTTGCGGTTTCCGAATTTGGGCTGGCGGTCAACGACCGGCACAAAGGAGCCAATGGCGAATGGGTCGACGAAGCGTGCTTCGTCGATATCACGCTGTGGGGACGAACGGCGGAGATCGCCAGCGAGTACCTCCAAAAGGGCTCGCCGGTCCTGATCGAAGGCCGGTTGAAGTACAACGCGTGGGAGAAGGACGGAAAGAAGTTTTCCAAGCTGCGGGTGGTCGGCGAACGCATGCAAATGCTCGGTTCGCGTCCCGGAGCGGGCGGTGCCGGCGGTAATGCGGCTTTGAATGGCGGCAGTGCCCCCGGTTCGAGTCAAGCTGGTTCGAGTCAAGCTGGTTCAGGCCAGGGAGGTCGACCAGTCGGGGCTCCCGTCGGAGCTGCGGCGGGACGGTCGCCGGCGATGCCGCCGCCGAGCAGTGATTTTGGCGGTGGATTCGCGTCCGCCGGCGACGACGGCACGCCAGCCGGCGGGGAAGACATTCCGTTCTAGAGTCAGCAACTCTAGAGTCAGCAACGAGAAGAGTCGTTGCTCAAACGGTAGGTAGGCAACTGGGACGAGCACTGAAAACGCAAAGTGGAACGATTCGGCGGCTCGGGCAAAACGGCCCGCCGCCGCGGCGAGGTTGGATGCGGTTCCAGCCGCGCCATAGTTCGGACCGATGTTAGCGAGTGGTTGGTCCGCGACGCCTCACAGGGCATCTGAATTCGGAACGATTCGCAAGTTCACAACTGACGCACGATACGGAAACGACCATGTCCAACAGCAAACCCAAAACCAAAGCCCCCCGTTTCAAGCCGCTCCCGAAGGGCGAAACGAAAGGCGTGCAACTGCTGCTCATCCAGACCGTGGATCACCTGGGCAAGCAAGGCGACGTGGTCGAAGTCCGTGCGGGATACGCCCGTAACTTTCTGCTGCCTCAAGGCTTGGCGACGATCGCCACCGACCATCACAAGCGGATGGTGGACAAGCACCGCGCGAAGCTGATGGAAATCGAGAAGGCCCGCCTCTCGAACCTCCGCCAACTCGCCGATCTGCTCGGCCGGCAGAGCATCACCATCGAAGCCAATGCCAACGACGACGGCCATCTTTACGGCTCGGTTGGCCCGAACGACATCGTCCACGAACTCAAGAAAGCCGGCTTCAACGTCACCACCGATCAGATTCGGCTGGAAGGCTTGCTGAAGGAACTTGGACTGTACACGGTTCGGGTCCATCTCCATTCGGACATCGATGCCGAAATGAAGGTCTGGGTCGTCCCGACTGTCACGTCGGAAGCCGCCAATGCCAAGTCGGAAAAGGGCGAGAAGAGCGACAAGGCTGAAAAGGCTTAGTCGTACGAACATCGCTGTGGATCATTGGCTGGTCGACTGGTGTCGAGCGGCGGTGGAGACCGCCGCCGCGACCCGGTCGGCCCGCGACGGATAAGAGGCGGCGATGGCTTCGACGCGGCGCACTGATTTTGTGAAACGGTCCGCGCCGCCGGCGCCGAGCCAAGCGGAATTGTTCGATCGGCAACCGCCGTTCGATCTCACGGCCGAATCCGGCGTGCTCGGCTCGATGATGCTCTTGCCAGACGTCATCGATGATGTCGCGCTCGAACTGCGAGCGGACGATTTCTACGACGAGGCGAATCGCCGCGTCTTCGAGCACATGCTCGCGCTCCATGACGCCGGTTCGAAGGTCGATCCCGTGCTGCTCACCGACCGCCTGAAGACGGCGGGCGATCTGGAAATGATCGGCGGTC
Organism: uncultured Planctomycetaceae bacterium; assembly: GCA_903921945.1. GTDB lineage: Bacteria > Planctomycetota > Planctomycetia > Pirellulales > Pirellulaceae > CAIXSC01. The sequence continues at coordinate 1,166 of CAIXSC010000232.1, read as the reverse complement.
CCGCCTATCTCGCGAGGATCATGGGGGCTGTCGCCAACGCCGCCCACGCGGTTCACTACGCCAAGATCGTGCGCGCGAAATCGACGTTTCGATCGTTGATCACCGCCAGCACCGAGATTCTTCGCGACGCCTATGACCAGTCGCTCGAACCGAAACAGTTGCTGAGTTCCGCCGAGCAGAAGATCTTCTCGATCCTCGACAGCCGCGGCTCGAACACGATCTCGAGCATCAGCGAGATTCTCCATCACGCGATGGATCGCATGGAAGCGCGGCTCAAGGGTGAACACACCTCGGGTGGCGTGGATACCGGGTTCACTGAACTTGACGCGCTTATGGGCGGCTTGCACAACTCGGAGCTGATCATCCTTGCCGCCCGGCCCAGTATGGGTAAAACGGCGTTCGCGATGAACATCGCCGAACACGCGGCCTTCAAGCAACGGGCAGCCGTGTTGTTCGTCAGCCTGGAAATGTCGGGCATCGAGTTGGCCGACCGCATGCTGTGCAGCATCGCGCGGGTCAACAGCCATCAGCTCCGCAACGGCACCATCTCGAAGGACGACCGCCAAAAGCTCGTCCAAACCGCCTCGGATATCTCGCAAGGCCCGTTGTTTGTCGATGACTCGCCCAGCCGCACGGTCACGGAAATCGCGGCCGCCGCCCGCCGCATCCGCCGCCGCGAGCAAGGCCTTGGCCTCATCGTGATCGACTATTTGCAGCTCATCGAGCCCGACAATCCGAAAGATCCGCGCCAGGAGCAGGTCGCGCGCATCGCTCGCCGGCTCAAGGGCCTCGCCCGCGAAATGAAAGTCCCCGTGCTGTGCCTCGCGCAGCTCAACCGCCAAGCCGAAGACTCGAAAGATCACATTCCCCGGCTCAGCCACCTCCGTGAATCGGGCGCCATCGAGCAGGATGCCGACGTCGTCATGTTCGTACACCGCGAAGAGTACTACCATCGCGGCGAGGACCGCGACGCGTACGCCGGCCAAGCCGAAATCCATATCGCCAAACAACGCAACGGACCGGTCGGTCAAATCAACCTGGCGTGGCTCAAAGATTTCACCCGCTTCGAGGACCGCGCACCCGATCGACTCCAAGAGTTTGACGACTTCAACGACCCGCAAGCCGGCGCCCCGGTCAGTAATTTTTAAAGTTGTCAGTTGCTAGTT
>CAIXSC010000231.1 GCA_903921945.1 uncultured Planctomycetaceae bacterium | reverse complement strand
GTGTGCGGGCTGAACGATTCGCCCGTCTTCAATCCGATGTCCGACGGAATCTCAACCTGCTGGCCGTCCACAATGATGGTCAGGAACGGATGGATGTGGTCGGTGATCTCGTGGTCGACCGCGAACGCCAGCCGGTCTTCCAGCGATTCGACGCGAAGCGAAGGGCGCAATCGTCGAGCATTCATCCGACGCGCATGCGAACGCGATCCGGCCCCGGCCGCTTGGGCCCCGCTGCGACGACCCGCCCCGCCGATCGCGTCGCTATCGCCCCACAGCCACCGCAACCACGACAGCCGACCGCCTTCCGACTTTCCCGCCCCATCCCGCCGTTGCGACCGCTTACGACTCATTACCTTGCTCCCCTAATGTCCGTGCCGATCCCTGCCTAAATTTCGGCATCGCCTTCCCTGCCAGCCTAATAGGAATTCGCGTTTTCATCGCGGAATCCGCAGGATTTTTCCCGACCCTTTCAGATTCGCTAGAATCCCCGCTCCGCGGACCGCCAGCATGCTCGAAATGCCGGCGAGTAACCGCAATCCATAGAGATAATATACGCCTTGCCCTCCGTTTTGGTTCGCAGACCGTCCGTTAGCCCCACGTTCGGGAGTCGCCTGCCATGTCCGCTTCTTGCCGCCGAAAGTGGGTCGCGCGCACTGCCAACCCGCTGCTCGCCAACCCGCTGCTCGCCAACCCGCTGTTCGCCAACCCGCTGCTCGCCAACCCGCTGTTCGCCTTATCGCTGCTCGCGATAACACTGCTTGCCACCGCCACCCACCTCTTCGCCCCAGCTCCCGCGGTTGCCGAACCGCCCGCCGCGCTCAAGGACTTCCGACCCGATCGACTGGTCCGCTTCGCCACCCGGGCGGAAGCCGAACAGCGGCGCGAACGGCTGATTCGGTTCATCTGGCCCGACGGTCTGCCAACCCGCGCCGCGTCGGTCAGCGTCGACTCGCCCCAGACACCCGAACAACGACTCGCCCTACTCGCCGGCCCGCTCCGCGGCCTCGACGCCACCAGCACTGAACAATTGTACGCTTTGGACGCGAACCTACCACGCTATGATTTTTCAACGCGACTCTATCTGGTCGCCCCGGTCAACTCGCGGAAACCAAAGGCGCAGCTGCTGGTGATTCACCAAGGGCACCAAGGTGGACTCGGCGACGGCATCGCCGAACTGGCCAATGCCGTGCTCGCCCGCGGTTGGCATGTGCTCATCGCCCAAATGCCGCTCGTCGGCTGGAACCGTGACAACACGGTGAAAATCGCCGCAGGTCCCGAGCGGACCGTGAAGAGCCATGACGACATTTTCGCGCAGTTCGCCACCTCCCAGGAACCACTCGGCGCGCCCTTTCAACTGTTCCTCGAACCGATCGTCCAGGGCGTCAATCACTTCGTCGAGCGGCACCCAGAAACGAAGTCAATCGCGATAGCCGGGCTGTCAGGTGGCGGTTGGGCCACGCATATGGCCGCGGCGCTCGACACGCGAATTCAAACCAGCTTCCCCGTTGCCGGCGCCTTTCCCATGTACGCGCGGCACTTCTCCGCAGGCTCGATCGGTGACGCGGAACAAACCTTCGCCCCGCTCTACGGCGAAGAAGACTCCGACGACGCGGACACTATCGCCGACACGGCCACCGGCGCCGCGAGCTGGCTGGAGATCTTTGCCCTCGGTGGACTCGGCGACGGCCGACAACAAATCCAAATCCTGAATCACCGCGACACCTGTTGCTTCCACGGCGATGTCTACGAGACGTATTCCGGTTTCCTGGAACGGCTCGTCGAACGACTGAAGCCTGGACGCTGGCAAGTCCACAGCGATCGAACGCATCAAACACATTCGATATCACCCGCGGCCTTGGAGAAGGTGATTCTGCCCGTGTTGACGCAGGACCGTCCCTGACGATTCGCGCCGCTCGCGGGTTGCTGATGTTGGGCCGCGAGCGCTATCATACGACGTCTGAACATCTAGCTTTAAGGAGATTTCAACGTGGCGACAGTGGAAACGAAACGCTTGCCTTACAAGGTCAAAGACATAGGGCTCGCCGAGCTCGGCCGGAAACGGATTATGCTGGCCGAAAACGAGATGCCCGGCCTGATGGCATTGCGAAAAAAATACGGCCAATCGAAGCCGCTCACCGGGGCTCGGATTGCCGGTTGCTTGCACATGACGACCGAGACGGCGGTGTTGATCGAGACGCTGGTCGAATTGGGCGCGCAGGTGACGTGGAGTTCCTGCAACATTTTTTCGACGCAAGACGACGCGGCCGCGGCCGTGGCGGCTCGCGGAGTTCCAGTGTTCGCCTGGAAGGGCGAAACGCTGGAAGAGTTCGACTGGTGCATCGAGCAGACGCTGTTTTTCCCGGACGGCCAGCCGCTCAATCTGATCCTGGATGACGGCGGCGACCTGACGTCGATGGTGCATCAGAAGTTCCCCGAGTTGCTCAGCGGAATCAAGGGTCTGTCGGAGGAAACGACGACAGGCATCCACCGCCTCGAACAGATGCATGCTCGCGGCGAACTGAAGTTGCCGTCGATCGACGTCAACAACTCGGTCACGAAGAGCAAGTTTGACAACCTGTATGGTTGCCGCGAATCGTTGGCGGACGGCATCAAGCGGGCGACCGACGTGATGCTCGCCGGCAAGGTGGCGGTCGTTGCCGGCTACGGCGACGTGGGCAAGGGCTGTGCCCATTCGCTCCGCAGCTACGGTTGCCGCGTGATCGTGACCGAGATCGATCCGATCAACGCCCTGCAGGCGGCGATGGAAGGCTTTGAAGTCACGACGATGGAGGACGCCGCCTCGGAGGGCCACTTGTTCGTGACGACGACCGGCTGCTGCGACATTATTCGCGGCGAGCACGTCGTGCAGATGAAGAACGACGCGATCATCTGCAACATTGGCCACTTCGACATCGAGATCGATGTGGCGTGGCTCGAACAGCAGGTGGCGGACGGCAAGGCGACGAAGCTGAACATCCGGCCGAGCGACCTAGGCGCCGTCGATCGCTACACGTTCAAGGCGACGGGCCGGAGCGTGTTGTTGTTGGCGGAAGGGCGATTGGTGAATCTCGGGTGCGCGACGGGCCATCCGGCGTTCGTGATGAGCAACAGCTTCACGAACCAAGTGCTCGCTCAGTTGGCCTTGTGGCAGGACTCGGAGAGCTACGAAGTGGGCGTGCATCGCCTCCCGAAGAAGCTCGATGAGGAAGTCGCGCGGTTGCACCTCGAGCAGATCGGTGTGCGGCTGACGAAGCTGACTTCAAAGCAGTCCGATTACTTGGGCATCCCGGTCGAAGGCCCGTACAAGCCGGCCTATTACCGGTACTAGTTGACGCGGCCTGCGAGTCCCGAAGCGGATTGACTCCGCTCGGGAACGACTGGTGATTCATATGATTCTTGATCTGGATTGCGGTGCCTAAAGGCACCGCTTTCCGGATGTCTTTCTTCCGCCGCGACCGTTACCGGCAAGCACGATGCCGGAGCGATTTCAAACCCGCGGTTTGGCATTCTGTAGCCGTCGAGCCGACTCGCGGCGTGCAGCGAATGCGGCTCCTCTCTGCGAGCCACGAGCGTTGAAGGGCCGAAACGCTTTTTGGAGTGCGGCGGCGCAATCGCCGCTTTCCAGACGCCCTCCACCCGACGCCAACCGCCTCGGAACGTTCGACGCCGAACCGATTCAACACCCGCGGTCCGGCAACCGTAGCCGTCGAGCCGACATATGCCGCCTCGCGAAAGCGGCACCCAAGGGTGCCGCACTCCAAATACGCCACCGCCCGCGAGCCGCCAACGCAGAAAGGCCGAAACGCTTTTTGGAGTGCGGCGGCGCAGTCGCCGCTTTCCAGACGCCCTCCCCCCGACGCCAACCGACCCGGCACGATCGACGCTCGACGCCGCTCGGCGATCGCCGCTCGGCGATCGGCCAAAAGCTGGCGTTCGCGGGCCGACCGCTGACCGCT
>CAIXSC010000230.1 GCA_903921945.1 uncultured Planctomycetaceae bacterium | reverse complement strand
GACGCAGCGTCTCCGTCTGACGCAGCGTCTCCGTCTGACGCAGCGTCTCCGTCTGACGCAGCGCCTCTCGCGGACGCAGCGTCTCCGGCTGGCGCAGGGACTGCGACTGAGGCAAGCGCTCCGGTTGCGGCGGCGTTCGACGAATTGGTTGCCGAATACTTATCAGCGATACAGCAAGGAGATGCCCGACCGGACGAGTATTGGATCGCCAAAGCCGGCGCCGACGCACTCCAGATGCGGGCGTTCCTGAGCGATCATCGCGGCCTGCAGTCGTTGGCCGGCATCGCCGCGCCGAGGGCGGACACGTTGCCCCATATCGTGGACGCGATGGCGGCTGATGGGGCGCGCGACCTCGCGAATTCGCCAAGTCTGCCCGCGCGGGATCCATACTCAACGTTCGTGCCGTGCGACCGGGCGCGCGACCTCGGGAATTCGCCGAGTCTGCCCGCCGGGACGGCGATTGTCGGTGATTACGAACTGCTGGGAGAAATCGCTCGCGGCGGGATGGGGATCGTCTTTCGGGCTCGGCATCGCTTCTTGCGACGCGAAGTGGCGTTGAAGATGATTTTGGCCGGACCGTGGGCTGCAACGGACGATATTGCGCGATTCCAAGCGGAGGCGCGGGCCGCCGCGCAGTTCGACCATATCGGCATCGTGCCTGTGTATGAGTTTGGCCAGCATGGCGGCCTCTATTATTACACCATGGCATTGATCGATGGACCGAGTCTCGCTGAGCATATCCGGCAGGGACCGGTCGCTCCGCGCCAAGCGGCGGCAATCATGCGACGCGTGGCCGAGGGGGTGGCCCATGCGCACTCCAAAGGCGTTGTCCACCGCGATCTCAAGCCGGCCAATGTGCTGCTCGCGCGACGCGCTACAAGCCAACCGCCAGTCGCTTTGACGACCGCCTCGATCGGTGAACTGTTGCCATTCGATCCGCGCGTGTCCGACTTTGGTCTCGCCAAACAGCCTGCCGGCGATGCCGGACTGACCGCGACCGGCCAAGCGGTGGGCACTCCAAGTTATATGTCGCCGGAACAGGCGGCCGGTCGCCTGGGAGAGGTGGGAGCGGCGAGCGACATTTACGCATTGGGGGCGGTTCTATACGAACTGCTCACCGGCCGCCCGCCCTTCCGAACCGACTCTGTATTGGAAACGCTGCGCCAAGTGTGCGAGAATCCACCGGCCCCTCCCCGGTTGCTGAACGCCGCCATTCCTGTCGATCTCGAAACGATCTGTCTGCGGTGCCTGGAGAAGGAACCGGGGCAGCGTTACGCATCGGCCCAGGCGGTGGCCGATGACCTCGGCCGATTCCTTGCCGGGGATGCGATTCACGCTCGAAGTGTCAACGTGATGTACCGCGTGGCCCGCGCACTCGGAAAACTCCGCCATACGGAAGAATTCGAGGGTTGGGGACAGGCGATCGCCCTAGCTGGCCTGATCGTGTTCGCGACACATCTCGCCATTTTCGCCCTGGATACACTGTCCACGAACCGCTTGGTGTCGTATTGGATTCCCAAGACGCTCATGTTTTCGTCGCTTCTCCTGACCTTGGCGGCCTATCGCCGCCGGGCGTTACTGCCGGCGAACTCCGCCGAGCGCTTGGTGTGGGCGCTGTGGGGGGCTCTGTTTAGCGGTCTGATTTCGGCCAGTGTCTTTGTGTGGGCGATGGGGCTTCCGCATCATCATTCGTATGCGCTGTCCGCCATGTTCGGCGGGTTCTGCTTCTTTGTCATCGGCAGCCATCTTTGGGGCGGCTGCTACGCGCTGGGCGGTCTGTTTTTCGCCGCCGCCCCATGGATTGCCATGTCGCCGCGGACCGCCCCGTTGTGGGACGGCCTGCTATGGTGCCTCGCCCTGTGTACTCTGGGCGTCCATTATCGGAACCGGCGAGCTATCGCCAGCCGATGATTTTAAAGACGCCTTCCCGTCGCGCGAGCTGGTCGGGCAATTCCAGCAAACGTTCCCGACACATCGACAGGGCGACGCCGACAAGGAACAGGGCCAATCCGCCGAAGGCCAGGTAGACGCCCACCGCGACCTGCGGCGAGTACGCCAAGTCCACCAGGACCGATGCGAGATAAACCCCGAGCGCCACGCCGCCGATCAGTGTTGGCGCCTTGAACTGAAACCCGATGCCGCTCGCAACCATCAAAATGGTGAAAGTCAGTAGTGCCAGGTCGTCGGCGGGCGAAACCATGATGCCATGCGTGAGGACGGCGAGCGACAAGGCGCCGGCGATGAGCAGGCTGCCCAGCCATAGTCCTACACTCGCGAGGTCTTGAACGCCTCTTTCGCTGAACCGGCCGATGTTGCCGGCAATGAGCATGGCGGAGCCGAGGACGACAGCGACAATCTCGGCTTTCCTCCAGAGATTCAGGTCAAGCAGCACGTTGAAGGTGAGAACGGTCAGGATGGCGAGGATCGTCGTGCCGGTGGCATGCCACCATCGCTCGGGCCCGCTCCGTGACAGGATGGCCGCCATTCCGCCAGCGCCGGTCGTGAGAAGCAACGCCACCAAATACTCGGTGTCGGATTGACGGAAGAGCAGTTGGGCGAGTGACTGGAAGATGGCCGCCACCACGGCCATGGCGATCAAGCCGTTCGCGACCAGATAGAGTGGCCGGCCGGGACCAAGCAAACGCGTAATCGGGCGGCCCTGCGGGTCGGAGACCACTTCGTTAACCACCCCGATGCCGCGCGAAACCCCAAGCATCGTGACGCCCAGCGAAGCGTACAGCAACGTGTAGTAGTCGCTCGGAATCTGGCCGTATCCCATCCACTCCCAAGCCATCGCGCAACCCGCGATCGTCGCCAGGTAATAGTTCGCGGCATGGCGGCGAATCCAAGCCGCCAAACCGTAGAACAGCATCGCTTCCGCGAAGACGATGCCGGCGAGCAGGTTCTCCGTGTGGCCGGAAACCGGCATCAACACGCGGCCGACCAGCTGGAAAGAACCAAAGAAAATCGACCCCATGATGACGGCCGTCGCCGCATGGGAGATCCACTGCAGCGGATCGCGCACTTCGCGTTCCACCCGCAGTCGGGAGACCAGCAAGTAAATCACCGGGATGATCATCAGCAACGGGGCCTGTTGCTGCCAACTGAGCAGTTCGAGTTGCCGGAGCACGCCGGCGGCCCCGATGAGCAACGCGGCGGCGCTGAGGAAGAGATGGGCCGACATCGACTGTTTGTCGCGACCTCGCGGCAACGCGACGAGAAGCCGGTTGGCGGCGGCGGCGGTCGCCAACGCCAGCACAAAGTACCAACCCGTTTCCCGCGCCCAGGTTGTCTCCGCAAGGGTCACGTTGGTCGCCCGTAAATGGGCCACCGCTCCCAAGGCGACCGACAAAAAGCCTAACAACAGACTCGCCGGCCCCAGTGATCGCCGATAGCGATCGTTGGCCGTCGGTAAGAAGTTGCTGAGCAACGCCGCTCCTACCGCCATAGCGGCCAGAACGATAATGAGCGACTCGGTGGCCACGTCCAAGCCTACGACGGTCACACCGGCGAACATCAAGCAGACGCCCGCTAAATAGGTGTAAACGCCCGCCCGCCGCACGACGATGTCCGAATAGAGCCACGCGTAGGCACCGGCTAACCACACGCCGGCAGCCAGCCAATTCCAATCCGTAAGCAGCACGCCCGTCCACCGAATGGAAAGCCACAGACCGGCCGATTGGAAAAACTCGCGAATGATCTGCGAGGCGAGCAAGAACCCGAGTCCCGCGATCAACTGCGTTTGGCCCGACCAAAACAACGCCATGCCGAACCGCCGTCGCGGAAACGTCGTCGAGTCCGGTGGAAACGACCGTTCGGCGTGGACCGAGATCAAACCGAGCACCACCAACGTCAGGCTGAGGTACGTGACATCGGTCAACCGCCCCAAACTGGCCATCATCAGCAAGGTCGTCAACGTGACTCCCGCTTCCACCGCGTATAAGAACACGGCGTCACGGAGCAGATAGACAACCCCGACATAAAGCCAACAAATCACGAACGCGGCAACCCACAGATTCCCTTCGACCGCCATCATTCCTTGGCTCTCGTAATACCAAAGATTCAGCGGCAGGACGACGCAACTGAGAAAACTTAACGCCTTGCCGGCGGTGACAAACCGCGTCGATAACGCCAGCCAACAACCGACCGCCAAAGTCGCCACGCTGCCCGCGCCCAGGGAACCCGCGACCACAAACGGATTTTTGAAAACGCCCAGGCTCGTAAGCCAAATCACGAGCCCCAGGACCGAAAGCCCGCCGCCAAATGTGAGCAGCCACAAGATCGCGTTCGGGTCGAGCAACGCGATCAACATGCGCTTCGCCCAGTCCCCGCGCTCGGGCGTGGGCGATGGAACGCGGGCCGACGTCGCCGCGTCCGAGGACGAGCTGCTTGAGGGCCAAGTGCCGGGGGATGAAGTTCCTGGCAAGGCTGTGCCGGGGGATGAGTTGTTGGGGGATCCATTACCTGGGGATGAGTTGTTGGGGGATCCATTACCTGGGGACGAGTTGCCTGGGGACGAGTTGCCTGGGGACGAGTTGCCTGGGGAGGAGTTGCCAGGTAACGGCGATTGTCCGTAAGGCGGCGTTCGCAAGAATTCTTGCACAGGCAGCGCCTCGTCCACGATGGTTGCGTCAATGGGGGCGTCGACGGTCGCTTCACGGGTGACGCCGCTTGTGTTGTCGGACGGCTCGGCCGAGCTCGATGAAAAGTCGGGGATGACGACAACCCGGCGGCAGTACGGACAGAGGCAACTGGTGCCCGCATGGGCTGGAGCGGCCTTGAGCTGCGACCCGCAAACGCAAGAGAACTGAATGTCCATGGCGGTTTCCTCGAGGCAAACTCGGATCGAATCGTGATTCGCAAGGCGCCAGATGGAGCCGGTTTCCGCACACAGGCGGAACGGTCCGCAAGACGCTCTCAATGTACCAGAGCCCGTTACGGGAAAGGTCGTGCGCGCAAAACAGAAGATTTCGGCCGAAAAGGCGATCGCCCCATCACGACCCTATCGCTGCCCTATTGCGACCCTATCGCGACCCGGCGCGACCCTATCGCGACCCGGCACGACCCTATCGCGACCCGGCACGACCCCCAGCGTGGTTCCATCGCATCAGGGAAATGTCGTGGCGATTCGTCCGGGAGGGCGGCTCGTGGGTGGCCAGCCCCTCCGTGACGCGTCGGCGAACAGAAAGGGCGGCGGGCACGGCAGCGAAGAGACCGCGCGACTGTAGGCGGCTGGACCTGGAATGGGGCCAGTTGCCCCACTAACCGCCATGGCGAACGCTTGGGTGCACGAGTGCCGTGTTAGTCGGGGTCGTCGGCGAACAGTCGGCGTTTGGCGCTGGTGTCGGTCGCAACGGCCACCTGCGCCGAGTCTGGGTTGTAGTTCATCCAAAGGCACTCGAGCTTGATTTCCTTGGTCTTCGCGCTGCTCGCCTTGTTATCGATCGGAATGTCGACGCGCTGAAAGCGATGCTCCGCGGCCCAATCGTCGTACAGTCGGCAGCGATAGCCGGAGAGGATGAATTTGCCTTCGACAGCGGCGAGCTCCTTGAGAAGCTCGACGTGTTGGTGGTCGTCCATTTCGCAGTTGTAGGCGGCGATCGCGGTCCGAGTGGTATGGACATACGGGGGATCGCAATAGAACAAGGTGTCCTTGCCGTCTTGCGTTCGAATCACTTTGACAGCGTCGTCGTTGAGGATCGCGATCCGCTTCAAGCGTTGGTGGACTTCGGGCAAGCCTTCGATCGCTCCCAGCCAACTGGCGACCTGTTCGTTCATGCCGCGCCGGGTGCGTTGGCGGGAAAGTGTCGCGAACACTCGGCCGATTCCTTGGCGGCTTTGTCGGGCCAGAATGAAGAACCTTGCCGCCCGCTCGATCGGGTCTTCGATCGCCGAGCCATCTGTTTCCAAGGCCGAATCGAACACCTGCTGCGCGAACGGGGTTGCTTCGATCCGCCGCTGTAACCGGGCGAACTGCTCCTCCGATTGCAGGGCTCGCCAGAAGCAGATGAGTTCGCCGTCGATGTCGTTCACCACCTCGGAGACCCCCTCGGGGTCCTTGTGGAGCAGCACACCGCCGGCGCCGAAGAACGGTTCGACGTAATGGACGTGCGGCGGCATCAACATGATGATCCGCTTGGCCAGATAATGCTTGCCGCCATGGCGTTTGATCGGCGGAGTGATCGATTGGGACGTTAAAAAGGAATCCATGGCGTTTCGGTTGTCGGGAGAACGGGTGACGTTCGGCTCACGGGTGACGTTCGGCTCGCCTGCGGTTGAGGCGACTGGCCGCGCGGGTGGAGGCCGGATCAACTGGTGTGGGATTCTCTCGGGTTTTGGCTGCTTGTCAAATGGACGGGTCGGAGCGGGGCGGCTTGCGGAGGCTTCGAGCCTGTCTATAATCTCAGAGCTTGCGACGGTTTCTGGCGTTCCGTGGGCGTCTCTCGGGGTCGTGTTGGATTCCTGGATGTTGGGCCGGTTTTGGCCGCGATCGTGGCCGATTGGCCGCTGGAGCCCCTATGCTTGGTTGGTTGAAAAACGTTTGGCTCGCGGTGTTCACCGTCGGTCACGGATTGTGGGTGACGCTCCGTTATTGGTTGATCACCTACAAGTCGGATCGGGGCACGTTCACCGACAAATTCGAATATCCCGAGAAGCCCGTACCCGTTGCCGCTCGCTACCGGGGCTTCCACCGCTACGACCTGACCACCTGCATTGCCTGCGACCAGTGCGCGAAGGCCTGTCCTGTCGACTGCATCTACATCGGCAAGGAGCGGGTCGAGGGAAGCAAGGGGTTCCAGGTCACCGGTTTCACCATCGATTACTCGAAATGCATGTTCTGCGCACTGTGCGTCGAGCCTTGCCCTGTGGACTGCATTTTCATGGGTGCGACGCACGATCTCAGCTGCTTTAGTCGCGACGGATGCATCGTGGATTTTTCGCGGCTACCGGTGGATGTGGCCTGGGGACGCGCGACCCTGAACCCGATGGCCGTCTCGGAATCCAAAGTGTTGACACACCCGGTACATGGCGGTCCGAACCAGCCCTAGGCGATCCGTAACCCCTCCCGCCCTCCGACTTCCCGGCCGGTTGGCACTCTGGAATCCCGCCACGCCATGTCCGCACCCACGTTCAAACCGACACGCTTGTTCACGCTCCATCAAGCCAACGCGATGTTGCCGCTGATTCGGGCGATCACGCAGGACATTGTCGATTTGGCCAACGGCGTCCGCGAGCGGAAGCAGCGTCTCGAGACGATCGCGAAGGAACGGCCCGCTCGGGGTATGGAAGTCTACCGCGACGAACTCGAACAAACCGAACTCGACATCGACAAGGATGTCGAAAGGCTTCAAGTGTTCATCGACGAACTGCTGGAGCTGGGCGTCGAGCTCCGCAGCCCGTTGGATGGGGCGGTCGATTTTCCGAGCGAAGTCGAAGGGAAACCGACCCTGCTGCAATGGAAGCTCGGCGACGCCGCCGTCAGCTTGTCTCGGGATTGGGAAACGCACGACGCCGACCGCGATCCACACGCGGACGGCACAGACAGTTAAGCACGCGGCAGATTAAACACGCGGCAGCCTAAACACGCGGCAGATTTGTCACGCAGCGAGTTAGATACGCAGCAAATTAGATACGCAGCAGATCAAAAAACGCAGCGAATTAGATACGCGGCGAATGGGGCAGGCGGAACATCAGGCAGGCACTTTCGCACGAGGAAGCAACGTATGGGATCGGCACTGGACACGTCTATTGGGATTGTCGCTTACCTCGCGTTGTTCGCCGGCTTCGGCATCGTGTTTCTGTTCGTCAATTTGCTCGTGGGCAAGTTTGTCCGGGCGGATAATCCGTCGCCGGAGAAAGGTGAGATCTACGAGTGCGGCGAGCCGACGATCGGTTCCAGCTTCGTGCAGTTCGACTTGCGGTTTTACGTGGTCGCGTTGTTGTTCATTATCTTTGACGTCGAAGTGGCGTTCTTCTTCCCCTGGGCCACGGTCTACGGGAAAGCGATGAACTTGGCCGATCCGAAGTTTGCCGCCGTGGCGACGACGGCGGACGGCAAACCGGCCCTGACGACCGACGCCCGCGATTTGTACCGTGAACTGGGGGTCGTGAACCCTCAGTTGTCGTCGGCCGTTCCGCCATCGCTGGAGGGGCGGATTGCCAGCGACCTGAACGAATTGAGCCGATCGCGGGAAATCGTGCGGCAAGGGGCTCGGCAATTGGCCGGGTTCACCCTCATTGATATCGCGGTGTTTTTTGGAATTTTGATGGTCGGGTTCGCCTATGTTTGGCGTCGCGGTGATCTGGACTGGGTCCGGGCGGTTAGCGAGCAGCGGGCCGCCGAGCGGGGCAAACGCGAGACGTCAGCTCGCCGGGAATCGGCATCGGTTCTATCGGCCTAGTCACACGAGTTTTGCGGCGATCGGGGCCAGCTGCGGCGATGGGCAATGGGTAATTCGTGGTTGGGGAACGGCGATTCGCGACCGGCGAAAAGCGATTCTCCAACGGGCATAGCCAAGTTGCGATGGTCGGCTGCCGGTTAGCGATCGGCCGGTTGGGCGGGTAGCGGTTGTCGTCGTCGGATCGTTGAGCATACGGGAGTCAACGCATGAGCGGCCAGGATTTGCTGACTCGGCTGAAACAGAAGTTCGGCGGAAAGATCACCGGCAGCAACTTGCAGGCGCTGGATCCGTGGATTGAAGTGTCGCCCGAAGGGTTGGTCGAGGTGTGCCGGTTCTTGCGGGACGACGCCGCCTTGCAGATGAATTTCCTCAACTGCATCACCGTGGTGGATTACTTCGAGAAGGATCCGAAGAAGGCGGCGAAGGCTGATTTTTCGCCCCACTTGGAAGTCCTGTATCATCTGTCGAGCATCACGAAGAAGCACACATTGGTGCTCAAGGTCATGCTGCCGCGGTGGAAAGATGACGTGCCGGGCCAACTGCCCGAACTTCCGACGGTCAACGAAATCTGGCGGACAGCTGACTGGCACGAACGCGAAGTCTACGATTTGTCGGGCGTGCTGTTCACGAACCATCCGGACATGCGGCGAATCCTCTGCCCGGAAGACTGGGAAGGCTATCCGCTCCGCAAAGACTACGAACTACCGCTCGAATACCACGGTATTCGAGGACGCTAGATCGCGGTTCGTTGGGGCGAAAGCGCTTAAGCGGCGGCATCGTTTGAGCGGCGGCATCGTTTGAGCAGTGGAATAGCTCAAGCGTTGGATGAGCTTGGGCGTTGGAAGCGAAAGAGTGGCGGCAAGCGGTTCGCACGGTTGTACGAAGGGCGAAGGGCGAAGGGCGAGGGCGATGAGCACTTACTTGGAAGATCCGCGGATTGTCGAGTTCGATGTGCGAACGGACGAGATGCTGGTCAACATGGGGCCGCAGCATCCGAGCACGCACGGGGTGTTGCGGTTGGTGCTGCGTACGGATGGCGAAATCGTTTCCGACGTGCAGCCGCACCTCGGCTACCTGCATCGCTGCGCGGAGAAAATCGGCGAGAACCTGACGCCGCGGCAATGGATTCCGTACACCGACCGCATGGATTACTTGGCCGGGATGAATATGAATCTCGGCTGGTCGCTGTGCGTCGAAAAACTGATGAAGTACGAACTGCCCGAGAAGGCGCGGCACCTGCGGGTGCTCATCGCCGAGCTGGGTCGAATCGCGAGCCATCTGGTAGGCATGGGGGCGTATGGGCTCGACTTGGGAACGTTCAGCCCGTTCCTGTACGCGTTCCGTGAACGCGAGAAGATCCTGGATCTGTTCGAGGAGGTCTGCGGCGCACGGTTGACCTACTCGTACATCACTCCGGGTGGCGTCACGGCGGATTTGCCGCGTGGGTGGCTTCAGAAGTGCGAAGAGTTCCTGGAACAATTCGAGCCTGTGATCGCCGAGTACCATGCGCTGCTGACGACGAACGCGATTTTTGTGAAGCGGACGGCGAACATCGGGGTCATGTCGGCCGATATGGCGATCAGCTACGGTTGCACGGGACCGGTTCTGCGTGGCAGCGGAGTGGACTACGATCTGCGTCGGGATGGTGAGGCGCGTTACACGAGCCTCTACGACGGCTACGCGTTCGAGGTCATCGTTCAAAAGGACGGCCACTATCCGAAGGACCACGATTATCCGGCTGTGCCGGGTGACGCCGTCTTGGGCGACTGCTGGCATCGCTTTTACGTTCGGATGCTGGAAGTGGTCCAGTCGATCGACATCATCCGCCAGGCGATCGACCGCTACAGCAAGTCCACGGGCGATTGGGGCACGCCGATCAAGTTGACGACGAAGCTGCCGAAGGGCGAAGCCTATCTGGAAACCGAGGCTCCACGTGGTCAGATGGGCTTCCTGCTCGTCAGCGATGGCTCGGCGATCCCCTGGCGAGTTCGGGCCCGCAGCAGTTGCTTCTGCAACCTATCGGTGACCGAAGAGCTGTGCCGAGGCTGCCTGATCGCCGACGTCCCCGCCATCGTCGGCTCGCTCGACATCGTGATGGGCGAGATCGATAGGTAGTCGGGATTTGCATGAGTCGTTGTCTTTGAGCGACTTGTAGAACGAGAAGATTTCCCCAGAGTGCCCACCATCGGGTTGCATTTCCCGCCATGCTGGAGATCGG
>CAIXSC010000229.1 GCA_903921945.1 uncultured Planctomycetaceae bacterium | reverse complement strand
TTGGTTGCTCCGGTCGGTGTAGCGAGGAGAGAACTGCTTGGATGGCGGCGTTTTGCTCGATCGCGCGGCATTCTACGGAGAAAGCCGAGGCGAGATATGCGGAATTCGGTCGAATGCGGCAAGTCTGGCGACTCAGGCGAGCCACCGCTCGGCGACCAGTTGTGGCAATCCATGCGGACACCCCACCCGTCCGTTCGGTCCGAGTGAACGTCCACGCAAGATTCAGATCGCCGAAGCCCACGGGGCGAAAGTGGCATCGCCTACCCATGGGCGTGATCGAACCCTCCATCGTTCGAGTGGATCCCCGCTCGGGACGCTCGGAAAGGTCCCAGGAAAATTCCGCGAATCTCGCGCACAATGTCCGGCGAATGGGCTCTTGAGACTTAGTGGAAATAGGACTCGCAACCGCCAACTGCTTGGGAGCAAACGTGAGCGACTCGCAGCTTGACAATGTCCTGGCCGCCTATCTCCAAGCCGCCGAGAGGGGCCAGCCTCCCGACGAAGAGGCGTTGCTCCGGCAGTATCCGCAGTTGGCGGGCGATTTGAAGTCTTTCTTTGCCAATCGGCGGGGGATGCACCAGTGGGCGGCTGCCCTGGACGAGCAACGCCTGCCGACGACCGGCGCGGCGGATGCGATGGCGCCCCAAGCCGGCGACGGTCCTCCCTTCCGCGAGTTCGGCGACTATGAACTCGAAGGGGAGCTGGCCCGCGGCGGCATGGGAGTCGTCTATCGAGCTCGGCAACGCAGCCTTCAACGCGCCGTCGCCTTGAAGATGGTCCTCGCCGGCCGCGCCGCCGCGCCCGTCGACCTGGCGAGGTTTCAACAAGAGGCCGAGGCGGCCGCACGACTCGCCCACCCCAACATCGTCCCGATTTACGAGGTCGGAGAGCATGAGGGGTGGTCGTACTACACGATGAAGCTGGTCGAGGGTGGAAACCTCAATCAACATCTTGCACGGTTGCGCGGCAATCCCCGGGCCGCGGCGGGATTGCTTGAACGAGTGGCTCGGGCCGTCCATTTCGCCCACCAACATGGCATCCTGCACCGCGACCTCAAGCCGGCCAATGTGCTGATCGATGAAAACGGCGACCCGCACGTCACCGACTTTGGGCTGGCACGCATTCTTGATTCGCACGAGCGAATGACGGGAACCGGCGCCGCCGTGGGCACTCCCGGGTACATGGCGCCCGAACAGATCCGTGGCGAACGCTCGTTAACCGTCGCCGTGGATGTCTACGGACTGGGGGCCGTCCTTTACGCATCCCTGACCGGCCAGCCACCGTTTCGTGGCGCCAACGCCTGGGAAGCCTGCCAGCAAACGCTGGAAAGCGACGCCCCATCGCCGCGCGCGTCGAATCCCCTGGTGGATCGCGAACTCGCCATCATCTGCCGCAAAGCGCTCGAACGCGAGCCATCGCGGCGCTACGAGTCGGCCGCGGCCTTGGCCGACGATCTGGCACGCTGGCTCGCCCACAAACCGATCCTCGCCCAACCTCCAAGCGTCGTGCGTCGCTTCGCCAAGTGGACGCGGCGGCATCCCGTCTGGACCGCTATACTGGCCACCTTGGCGCTCACGCTGATCGTTGCCTTGCTGCAGTCGCGCATGACATGGTTGGCGCTCGATGGGCAAAGCCGCGCTCGCTATCGCACATTTCTCTCCTTGGCCGATGGCGAATTCTCGGCCGGAGATGTTTCAGCCGCGAGCCAAGCACTCCTCCAATGCCCAGAGCGGCACCGTGGCTGGGAGTGGGTTTACGCTAGGCGGCTCTGCCTCACCACACCGGTCAATGCCATCGGCCCGTTCGACGCGCCCTTGCTTGGAGGCGGGATCAGCGGCGACGGCCGGCGGCTTTGCGCCGTGGACGACGCCAGAAATGTTCGGGTCTGGGATGCCACCGGACGGGAGCTGCTCTCACTGACCGTGCGGATGGAAGAGTCGCCACCCCAGGCCGCGCTGTCCCGCGACGGCCAGCGGCTCATTTTGGCGACTCACCGGCGCGTTCGATCGATCGATGTCGCCTCCCAGCGGGAAGTCTGGTCGCAAGACGTGGAAGGCATCCCCGTGAAGCTCGCCGTCTCCCGCGACGGTTCCCGCATTGGCCTCTTGACGTCCGATGAACCGCAGCTTCTTCCTCCAACGCGTTTCTCGCTGTTGAATGACGAGGGAGCGATGGTGGCGAATTTTCCCGTACATCCGACTGGGGCAAGCTACCATGGTCGATTATTCACCTTCACCTCGGACCATCGCCTGATCCTTCCTCCCCAATTCGATCCAAATCATCAGTTGGATGACCCTCCCGGACCACTGCCCGTCTACGATCCGCGAACTGGCTCGCGGCTGCCCGATATCTCCATCCCGCGACACGCACGCATCTTGCCGCAGTTCAGGACGCCGCTCGCCATCAGCGCCGACGGCCAATGGATCGCCTTCGACATGGGCTTTCCTCATTTCGAAACGCGGATCCTCCACATCGCGGATGAAACCTTGCGAACGCTCGTGCATGACCCTGGCGAAACGTTCGGACACACCTTCAGCAACGACGGACGGATGCTGGCATTTGTTGTCCAGGAAATGAATATCGATCTGGCGGAGCATGAGTTGCGGAGCGCTGTCCCCCCGCTGCCTGCCACCATCGATCGCGAATTGCGCCGACAAGCTTGGATCATCAAAATCCACGTAATGGATACGCGAACCGGCCGCGAACTGACGGCCATCCATGGCGTGCCTGGTAACCTGTTGCATTTGGCCTTCTCGCCGGACGACCGCCATTTGGTCGGCTTCGGCGGCGCTCGCGCCAACACGGACCGGGGTATCGAGCGTTCGTTCGGATACGTCTGGAACTGGGAGGTGCCAGCCCGCGAAACGGCACGGGTTCTCCATGCCGGCGACGAAGCGGTCAAAGACGTGTTGGTCACTTCCGACGGCCGCCGCATCATCACCGCGGGCGACGACAAAACGGTTCGAGTTTGGAATGCCGATAGCGGCGCCTTGCTCCAACAATGGACTGGCCATTCGCAACCGATCCAATGCCTCGCGAAAGGCGGCGATCCCCGGATAGTGCTTTCCGCCAGCGACCGCGAAGTCTTCGAGTGGAACTGCGAGACGGGAAAATCGCGAAAGCTTTTCGACACAGGGGCCGCGACGGTGGCCGCCGCAGTCGCCGGACACGAACAATCTCCGCGCGTGTTGCATGGGGTCGCGCTGCATCCCACGAGCGGCTTGGCGGCATTCGCGTACGGTTACGGCGGTTCATGCGTCGAACTGTTCGAGCTCGCGGACAAACGTCCTCGGTTCAAGATCGATGACGTCGCGCAGCTACCCGCCTTCAGTCCCGATGGAAAGCTGCTCGCCATACCCTATCAATTCGACCAGCATGGCGAACTGAAGATCGTCGACGTGGCGAACGGCCGGCTCATCCACCACTGGAAGTCGGAATCTCTCGGATATGTGCTGCGCTCGGGCTGGGGCTACCTGCGGGCCGCGTTTTCGCCGGATAGCCGCTACGTGGCGGCGGTGGGAAACATCGGCGGCGCCGATCTCTACGACGTCCGGTCCGGTCGACTCGTCCACCGCTTCCGTGGCCATGGCACGACAGTCTGGGACGTCGATTTCACGGCGGACGGCTCGCGTTTGGCCACCAGCGGATACGCGGACAAAACCGTGAAACTATGGTCCGTTGACAGCGGCGAAGAAGTTCACACGCTCCGCGGACACACTGGCGACGTGACCGGCCTCGCCTTCAGTCCCGATGGCACTCGCCTCGTAACGGCCGACTCCCAAGGCCATGTTCGCATCTGGGAGGGAGAAAAGGTGTCAGGACTCTTTTCTGGGGAGTTGAGCGCGGACAAGATTCCGGGATCGGAAGGCCCAAACGTGCAGACGAAGCGGGTGGGATTTAACACGCCTTGAACCGAGGTAATGCCCGGTCGGCCATTTTACACAAACCGGAGGACTACGAAGCCCTCGAGCAGATCCTCGCCGAGGGACTGACGCGTTACGCCTGCCGGATTCTGGCATACGAGTTAATGCCCAACCACTGGCATTTTGTGTTGCAGCCCACGGAAGATGGAGGCATGAGCAACTTCCTGCGTTGGGTTTCGCTCACGCACACGATGCGGTTGCATGACCACTACCGGACCGGAGAAAGCGATCAGTGCCTGGCACCAATCACCAAGGCATGGACTCGGGGGAATGCGAGGTCTGCGTGGTATGCGA
>CAIXSC010000228.1 GCA_903921945.1 uncultured Planctomycetaceae bacterium | reverse complement strand
TCGGTCGGGGAGTAACTCGATCGGGCGATGACGTTCCAAATCGACGATGATCGACCCGTAACGGTGTCCCCGCCGCATCGCCCAGTCATCAACTCCGATCACGCGTGGCGATGCGACTGGGGCGTATGCCATTCGGCGAACTGATCGGAGGAGCGTGTCGGCACTCGCCGAGATGCCGAGTTGTGCCGCGAGCCGCCTGCCTGCCTCGCCACCCAATGCGATCCCCAAATGCGCCACAATCTTGCTCAGGCGACTGGTCCGGCGAGCGTACGGCGCCGCAACCAATGGAAGACGTTCGGTGAAAACCTGTCGGGGACAGCCGGGGGTGTCGCAGAAGAATTTACGACTCCGCCAGAGCACGGAGACGGTTATGCCTTGCCAAGGAAAGTCCTGTAGTTTGCGTTGGTAATGACTGTGAATTCGGGCGCCAGATTGACCGCATGAAGGGCACACTCCGTTTCGCCGAGTTGAGCTGACAACCAACCGCGCCACGCCTTGGCTGACTGTGACCTCCTCCAACCGCAACGCCGTCGAATCCGGAAGAAGAGCGCTGACGTCCATGGCGACCTCCGTTTCGTCACTGAAGACCGTCCGTGAAAAACCTCCTGCTTGAATTATACGGGCGAGACATGGGTTCCGCCGAATCACCAAAAGTGCGGAAGAGCCTTGAAAGGAGACCACTCATGGGCGCTTCAAAAGATACCAGCCAGCGTTTTTGGTTGGTGGTTTTAGAAGTGGTACCCTTTGGGGCTGTCTGCCCGGGTGTTCTATCGACCTAGGACCCGGTGGGCGCTTTGGTCTCTTTTGACGGTTTTTCGCGGCTCGCCAGCCGGTAGCTTTGGCCGGCGATCTGAAGCACCTCGGCGCGGTGCAGGAAGCGGTCCAGGATCGCCGTCGCGCTCGGCACGTCGCCGATGAACTTGCCCCAGTCCTCTAGAGGTCGGTTGCTTGTCATCAAGGTCGACTTCACCTCGTGCCGCCGCAGGACGATCTCGAACAGATACTCGCCCGATCGCTTCGGCAACTGCTTCATGCCCATGTCATCAATGATCAGCAGATCCGGCTTCAAGTACTTCTGCAGGACCTTCTCCTGGCCCGAGAGCGCCTCGTCATGCAGAAAGTCGCGCACCGTGTCGAAGATCGACCGGTAGAACACCGTGAATCCGCCGCGGATCGCGCATAGCCCCAGCGCCTGCGCGAGATGGCTCTTGCCCGTTCCCGGCGGTCCCACCAGAAGCACATCGCGACGCTCGCGCACGAATCGGCAGGTCGCCAGATCGTAGACGCGGTCCTTCTTGATCGAGGTGTTGAAGGCGAAGTCGAAGTCCTCGATTCGCCGCACCTCGCGGAATCCGGCCGCGGTCGTGCGCCGGCTGACCAGCCGGTGATTGCGCACGAGCAACTCGTCCTGCAGCAACAGTTCGAGGAATTCGCGATGCCCCAAGCCCGTCGTGGCCGCCTCGTGGAGCCGGATCTCCAACGAATCCGCCAGCCCCGAGAGCCGCAGTTTTTTCAGCGTCGCCATTAAGTCTCTTGTCACGGATCAATCTCCTTGCAGAACGTTTCGTAAAAAGTCTCCATACTCCGCGACGGGCCGAATCACCGGATGGGAGTCCAGGAATTCCAGCGTCGCCTGAACGGCTCCTTGCCGCTTCAGCAACTCCTTCACCACGCGGTAGCTGAAGCCTCGATTGCGCCAGGCCGCCTCGCAGGCCCGCTCCAACTCGGCCACCGAATGCTTGTGGCTGAGGTGCAGCAGACCTTGCACCGTGCGCAGTCCCTCGATGCCGCGTTCCGTCAGCGTCGCCTCGGCCCAACGCAGCGATTGCGGGCCAATAAGCCGCACTTTTCCCAGCAGGAACGCGGCTCCCCGCTCGACGCCGCCGATCTTCTCCTTGGCGATATGCGCGTCGTGCGTGCTGAACCGGCCGGGCTCCTTGCGCAGATGCAGGCAGATCTGTTCGAAGCGATCGTTGAGCAGCCTCACGGTCTTCTCGTTCCACCGCACCCACACGTCGCAGCCGAGGTACTCGGGCGGCGCCGAGTAATACGCGCGTTGCACTTCCAGGTGGCCATCCCGGCCGACGCGCCGTCGACCTTCATGGAAGCAAGGGAAGAGCTCGCGAGGCAGCGGTCCGAGCGCTGCCCGTTCGACGCTTTCGAACACCTCGCCGACCTGCCGCTTCGTGGTGCCGTGGATGCGCGTGTCGGCCACGCGTTTTTCCCATTCCTGGAGATGCGCGTTCTGCGCCGCGAGCGATTCGAACACGCGTCCCCGCAGCGCGTTCGACTGGACGTACGCGACGCCCCGCTCGACCTTGCCTTTATGCCGCGGAGTTCGTGGTCTCGTGGGAAGGAACGCGAAGCCGTAGTGCCGGCAGAACTCGACGATCTTCGGGTTGAGCACCGGATCGTACCAATCGGCCTGAGTCACCGCCGACTTCGCGTTGTCGAACACGACCGTCCGCGGCACGCCGCCGAGGACGCGAAAGGCGTTCTCCAGCGTCCGCACGAATGACTCGGTTGTCTGCCGGAACACAGCCTCGGTGTAAGCCTTCCGCGAGTGGCTGAGCACACAGCGAAACACATGGGTGCGGCGAAGCTTCCCGTTCTCTTCGCGGCAACGAGCTCCGGTGCCGTAGTCCACTTGCAGCTCGTAGCCTGGTTCGACCTCCATCCTCCGGAAGGCCAGTTCGCGCCGCTCGCCAAGCGCTCTCACGAAACGGCGCACCGAGCTGTACTTGCCCGTGAAACCATGCTCGTCACGCAGGTCTTGGAAGACTCGTTGTGCGGTGAGGCCTTGGTCCAACTTCTTGAGGATCGATTCCTGGAAGGCCACGCAGAGGCTTCGGGACTTCGCCTTCGCGGAGTCATCCGTCGAGGCCTCGGAGACCGCCGCCAGTGGAGCGTCTACCGTCTCGGACGACCCGGTGAGCGCTTTGGTCTCCTTTGGGTCGGGCGACCCGGTGGGCGCTTCCCCGGTGGGCGCTTTGGTCTCTTTTGAATTCGACCGCCCCAAATGCCTCCGAACGGCCTTGCGGCTCACCGACAGTGCCGCCGCGATCTGCCTCTCCGAGCGGCCAGCCGCCGCCAACGCCTTGATTGCCAACGCTTTGTCCATCGCCAGTTGATTCGCCACAGCACAGCTCCCTGCGAGACTTTTGCGACAAAAGCCTCACAGACGAACGTTTGGCGGCCTCCATGTCCAACTGGTCTCCTTTGAAGCGCCTCTCCCTGGTCTCCTTTAAGCGCCCACTGACATCC
>CAIXSC010000227.1 GCA_903921945.1 uncultured Planctomycetaceae bacterium | reverse complement strand
GCGGCGAACGAAGCGTTCGCCTTGGCTGTCGTCGACGGCCAATCGTCAAACTTCGGCGACCGATCGCTTCCCGACCGATTGGCGGAACAACCGCGAGCGGTCCGCGTCATCGTGCTGGTCGATTCGGCCGCCACCTCGCCGACAGCCGCCTCTCCGACCGCCGCGGCCTCGACAGGCGCATCTCCGACAGGCGCATCTCCGACAGGCGCATCTCCGGCAGGCGCATCTCCGGCAGGCGCATCTGCGGCAGGCGCATCTCCGGCAGGCGCATCTGCGGCAGTGGCAGCATCGATTCGGGCCCCGGCAGACCGCGACACACGTCTGGATGTGGGCGGCGACTACCCGACGAGCGGACCGGCCTACAAACGGATCGCTCGTCTGCATTCCTGGCGGGAACTCGAACACGCCGTTCACGAGGCGTTTGAAGCCGAATCGTTCCCCGACGAAGCCGGGGCCGACCAGCCGGTCTTCGCCTAAGGTAGCTCGCATCTTGCGGGAGAAGACTTGTTCACGGATCGACATCGAAAGCCTGGGAAGGTGGCGATCAGATCCGGCTCCATCGTCTGGGACGCGTTCCTAGCTCGGCTGCGATGCGCTCGGCCGCAACCACAGTCGCGGACCGCTCCGTGGTCCGCTGACGGTGCCCGAGTGTTCGAGCCGGCCGAGTAGGAACACGATTCCGAGGAGCATCGCGAGATTCCGGAGAAACGCCGCGCCGACCGACTCCAGGATCTTTTGAGCCTGCGGCCATGGCGTGGCGTTCAGGAAATCGAGATCGAAGCAACCGCACGAGATATCCAGCCCGCGGACCACGGCTTGGCCGGTCGCGACGCAAAATGCCAACGTCATGAGCAGCGACAGCAGCAGTGCCGGGGCGACACGAGTGCGTGTGGCTAGGAGCAATCCGCTGAGTATTTCCACCCAAGGCAGTGTGATGGCGACGCTCGCCAAAACAACGCGGGGTAGCGGCAACTCGTAGGCGTTGAGCGCCGCCAGGAAAGCGACGCCGTTCGCCGCTTTCGACACGCCCGCCCACAAGAAGAGGCCGCCCACTCCCAGCCGCACGGCATTGGCGATCCAATCCCGTTGTCGTGCGGACGCTTGGTTGTTGAGTTGCCCCGTGGCGCTGGCAACCGGTGCCAGTTTCACGTCGCCAGCCGCGCTCATCTTGGCCACGGGCGCGGCGTCGTTAGTTGCCGTGGCCCTTAAGAACGGGTGTTGGCCATCCAGTCGACGCGTGTCCGCGCCGCCGCTGGTCGGCATATTCACGGCGGATTGGGGTGACTTGGATTCCGGCTCGCGGACCGATGTGCTCAATCTGGTCGCTCGGATGGCCGCTCTCGCCGCGGTGCGGGCTCTCCGTTTCGCTCCGCTCATTGCGAACCCTCCTGGGATACGGCCTTCGCTGCTTCGGTTTGTTGCCATTCGGCGTAACCGCCGGGCAAATGATGGACTTGAGTGAAGCCGAAGTCGCGAACGAGTCGCGCGGCGAGTCGGCGCGAAGTGCCACAGCCGATGCCGCTGCAATACACGACCATCGGTCGATCAGCGGGATGTTCCGTCCGCAACTGTTCGAAGACCGTCGAATCGCTGCTGGCCGGCACGGAAATCGCGCCGGGAATATGACCTGCTTCGAAGGCGGCGCGAGACCGGGCATCGATCCACAGGACATTGGGGAGCGCGGTGGCGCGGGCGAGGGGGATGGATGGCACGGTCGGCGCGGCGGGAACCGCCTTCTGGGATGCCAACCGGGCCCGCGCCTTGGACTCCGCATCCGCGATACGGGACATCCGAGTGGCATGTCGACGCTCCCAGCCGGCGAACCCATCGTCCGCGAACATCACCATGGCATAGCCCAGCTCGTCGATCAAACGAGTCCGGAAACGCCGCATGGCATCCGTGGGTTGAGCATCGCCGTAAAGCACGACAAAGTGATGCACGCTCACATGCGCCCGAAAGGTCTGCCACGTCGGAGAATCAGGGTCGGCGCCGAACACCTCCAGCGGATATGAGATCGCCTTGGGCACGTGCCCGCTGTCGTAGGCTGTGGCCGATCGGAGATCGATGGCGACCGCTTTGCTCTGGGCGATTCGAAACTCCAGATGCTCCCAGGGCATGCAATCCGCGGCGGTGGGCGTCGCTTTCGAACCGGACAGGGAAGGGGCCTTCGAGTCCCCGATTGCCTTCGGCCCGCGAACCCCGGGATCGCTGGCGGTGCCTGCGGTGTTCTGCGAACGCCAAGCGACGCCCGCTGGGCTCGCACTGTTAAACACAACTCCGAGCAGACAGCCCAAGAGCGCGATACCAAAGGCATGCAACCACGAGTCGCCCTGGGTTAACCCGCGTCGAATTCTCAATTGGATTACCATGCTCATATAATGATCGATCTAGATCTGAATCTGGAAACATCCGAAGCATGTCAACCCTGGTCGCAAATGTCGACAACTCCGCTACAGTTAAACCTAGGAAAACAAACTGTTGGGGACCCGTCACAGGCCTGGTAGTACCCGGAAGTGGAGAAGAATTGATCGCTGTAGACCCCAGCGTAAATAGTGATGTCACAGTAATCGACAGAGCCTGCAACTTGCTCAATGATGACTGTCACCGTGTCATCAATTTGCGGCCATTCCTCGATGGGCAAGACCCACTGGAAGCCCTGGAATTGAGCGGCGCTGGCCAGGCCCTGAGCAACAATGTTCTGCGAGTCGTCCTGTAATCGCCATTGGAACATGGTTGTGGAATCAATCTGGCTCACATCGTTCACTGACAGCCCCACTTCCACGAAGCACCCGCCACAAGGCTTGATGATGTTGCACTCCGCCGAGGCGCCGCGACCCCAACTCTCGTTGATGGCGCTCAGTGTCTGGAATAACCGGACGAACTCCATGTTCAGGGGAGCCCGGCCGCCACCCGTCACCGTGTCAGCGAGCGTAATCACCTCGTTTACCGTGATGTTTCCATTGCGGTTCCCCAGAAACGAAGCCAGGAGCGGATAGCACAGGACGTGTGGCGTATCGATGCAGTCGTCGTGGTCGAACGTGGGAAGCGTCGCGTCGACAATCGCTTCCCCAATCGTCGGATCGCGGAGAATATTGAGCTTCAAAGCGAGCAGATTGCCGGCCAGCGAATTGTTCTTATTCCGAGCGGGATTTGTTGTGGTCCGGTCCAAAACCTTGGGAGCGCCGGACGTCGGCAGAAAGTTCCGCACGGCCGTCACGGAATTGAAAGCGTATTTACGGGTGCTGCCGATCCGGATGACTTTCGCCGAATTCATGATCGATGTGAGCAACGCGAGGTTGGAACGATCGCCCCACTCCGTTTGGCTCAGCGTTCGAAATTCACACTGGGCGTGCGCCCAATCGGCCGTTCCGGCGGCAAAGACGGACGCGGAAGCGACCAGCACCTTAAAAAACTGCAAGAGGGGTCGAGGTAACAAAACAGTCATCATTGCAAGCCTCAAAGGTAGGTACGCACACAGACCGCACCTCCTTGATGCAACGATCTCCGTCCTTCGCCCGAATTATCGATTGGCGAAGGTGTGTCGCTTGAGTTCAGATGGCGGATCGCGCAAGGTTTTGCTCAAGGTTCGCGCTGTTTGTGACGGCGATCGCCCTCGGCGAGTGTCGCGACGATCGCGGCGACTTCCGCGATCGGGATGATTCCCTCGCTTGTAGCGATTCCCTCGCGCGCAGCGGTTTCCGCGGTGATGCCGATTTCCATGCTGGCGATGACTCTCCCGCTTGTGGCGAAAGATTTGATTGGGTCGTCGGCGGAAGCCCCGTCCAAAACGTTTAGGCCGTCATGGCCGTCATGGCCGTTATGGCCGCGGTTGGGCGGGTCCGGGGCCAGCGGCGGCCTCTTCCGCAAGCGTGTCCCGCAATTGGCGGGCGCCCTGATCGGCCGGTTGCCGTTCCAGCAACTGTTCCGCGAACCGTAGCGCTTCGGCGGCTCGTCCCTGTTTTTGCAGTAGCAACGCCAGCGCGAGCAATGGTTGAGCCGCTTGAGGGTGAGTGGCGAGCGTGGCTTTGAGCACTCGCTCGGCGTCCGCCTCGCGCTGGTTCATGTAGAGGCTCATCGCGTAACGGTATTGCGGTTCCAGCAAGTGCGGTGCGAGCCGCGCATCGCGTTCATGCAGCTGTAGTTCCTCGGACCGCAGTCGTCGCGATTCATCGCGGCATCGAGCGCCCTCGGCCGCGACTTGGGCGGCTCGCGCGGTATCGCCGCGAAGTCGAGCCGTCTCGCCGCGGGCAGCCGCGATTTCGGCCATTCGGTCATACAGCGCCGCAAGATTGCCACGCGGTCCCGCCATGTTCGGCTCGACACGGATGGCCGTTTCATACGCCGCGATCGCATCCGCGAATTGCTCGCGTTGCTCGTGCATCAGAGCGACCAGCATGTGGCTGCCGCCACGATCCGCGTTGACGGCTTGCGCCGCGATCACTTCGTCTACGACCGCGTCCAGGCGCTCGCGTTGGCGGGCCACGAGCACTTCGCCCCGCACAGGCGCGGGAATGCGAACCAACACCCGCGCGGCGGCATGACGGACGGCTCGTGTTGGCGCGTCGAGCAATGCCGCGAGGCTCCGGGCCAACTCGCGATACGCGGGGGCCAAGCGTTCCGGGCCGATGGCCGGATCGAGTTGTCCGTCCAGGAGGCCGATTTGCGCCTCGCAGCGTTCGAGCGCTCCGAGCTGAATCTGGGGATCCGTCGACTGCAAGAGACGCTCGGCGACCGCCAGCGATTCGTCGGAGGCGTAGCGGGCGAGGTAATCGAGCGCGGTGGCACGCACAATCGACGGGGCGGTGCGCTGGTTCGCCACCTCGATCAAACGCCGCTCGGCATCCTGTTTTCCGGTTCGCGCGGCGTGAAACGCGTGTGCGTGATGTTTGGCTTCGTCGGGCTTTTCGCCCCACCAACGACGCGCGGCGGCCAGCGACCAGCGGTCCAGCCGATCCAATTCCGCGCGTACTTCCGGGTCGGCTTCCCGCGCCTGCAGCCAATTCGCGTATTCGCCGAGCTCACTGCGTTTCTGCTTAGCGATGGTGGAGCGGCCCCGGTCAACCTCCAGATGGCAGCCGGTGCAGGCGTTGGGCGTGCCAAGGTCGACGCTGAGCGCCGGGCGGGGGATTCGCAAGCTATGGTCGCGCCGCGGGTCGACCGCCATATAGGTCGTGGCTGGCATGTGGCAATTGACGCACTGGGCCCCGGCACTGCCGGGCTGATGAAAGTGGTGTCCCGGACCATCGTATTTGCCGGCCGGATGGGCATGGCACGACGTGCATAGCTTGTTGTCGGGATGCCGCAGGCGAAGCGAGTGCGGATCGTGGCAATTCGAGCACTTGATCCCTTTGTGATACATCTTGCTCTGGGTGAACGAACCGAATTCGTAGACTTCGTCCAGGATCTGCCCGTCGGCGTGATAAGTAAGGTCTCCGAGCCGTTCGTTGTGGTAGCCATCGTAGTAAGGCTCGCCTGGCCGATGATGGGGTGACACAATCGACCGCCGCGAATGGCACGGCGCGCAGGCCTCGATCTCCGGGCCGTTGCCTTCGCCCTTGAGCTTCGCCAGTCCATAGCCTCGCTTGCGATCCCAGAACAACGACTTCGCCGTCGCCAATTCAACATGCAGATTGCCCGGCCCGTGACACGCTTCGCAACTGACGTCGATCTCGCTGAAAGTGGTGCGGTATCGACCGTCCCGCGGGTCGAAGCGGCGCTGCAGGTTGGTCGAGTGGCAATCGGCGCACATGTTGTTCCACCGCTGCAAAATCCCGGTCCAGTGCAGGTCGTCGTCCGGGGCGAGCTTCTCGCGGACGTCGGGCGGATCGAGATGAAACCAACGCTGGCCCGCCGTGTCCCAGGAGATTCGCAGCACTTGCAACCGCGCTAGCTCGTGGGCTGGCTGGTCCGCCGGTCGATCAAATTCGACCATGTACTGCTGCAGCGGAGCGACGCCGAGCACGTACTTCACCCGGAAGTCGGCCATCTTGCCGTCGGGGCCTTCCGTGTGGACGTAGTAACCGTCTTCGCGCTGGAACATCCGCGACGTGATGCCCTGGTGCGTCAGCGTCGCGTTGCGGAAATCGCCCAGCACCGTCGCGGGAGTCGCCTCGTCCATCGCCAGATCGTGGTGCGAACCTGTCCAAAGGTTCGACTCCGCTTGATGGCAGGAGATGCACGATTGGCGGCCGACGTACCGCAACGGCGCGTCATCCGGCAGGACAGTCCACCAGTCCCAACTGGCGAACGCCACCGCGCTCAGAGCGATGACGCAGGTGGCGGCGAACAGTTGGTTGCGAACAGTACGAAAACTCGCCATAGACCGAGTGTGCCCCGGAAGCCGCCAACGCTGACCGTACCGGGTAAACCGTCAAGCCACGGATCGGGCAACCGTCGGTTACCGGGCGTCGACTTGGCGGCAATACGCGACGATTTCGTCGACCGTCTTGAAGCGATCCTTCATCGAGCCGCTCGCGCCACCCGCAGCCGGCGCTGGCTTAGCGGCGGCAGCTTGCGGTGCCACCGGCGTTGCCTCAGCCACGGTTTCCTCGACCGGGTCTTCGGTGACTGGCTCTTCGGGTGCGGGCGCTGGTGCAACGGGCGCAGACGCGGCAGGTGCGGGTGCGGCAGGTGCGGGTGCGGCAGGTGCGGGTGC
>CAIXSC010000226.1 GCA_903921945.1 uncultured Planctomycetaceae bacterium | reverse complement strand
TCAAGGCACGCCAATCAATGCCAGGCACTGATCGCCCTGCTAACAACCGTGCTTGCCCAAGCCACCGCGTTTACCGCCGAGCCGCAGGCGACGGCCGGGCATGCCAACCAATCGGTGCCAGGCACACCAATCAGTGCCAGGCACTGATCGCTGCGCCGGTGGACCGTGATTCGACATGCTTGCGACGGACAAGATGTCCGTCGTACAAAGAGGACGCCGCGATCCTATCGCTGAACCGGAGTGACGCTCCGTTGCACGACGGACATCTTGTCCGTCGAGGCGCCCGTGATCCGAACTGCGCGTCTGTGTTCGAAACCAGTTCTTCGAAGCTTCGAGGCTTTAAAAGAACTTCCCGGCGACTTTTCCGCCTTGCCAGGGAAGGGGTGGAACTCTATCCTCCCGTCCGCCTTCCCGGCTCTGGAATGACGTGACCTCTGTCGGGATGGCGCGGTAAACGGACGCGCGAGCGGAGCACGGATGTTTCGCTCACCGATTGCCGCCCATGCGGCGGTGGAACAGGGACGGGCCATGCGACAACGCCTTACAGCGACCCGAGGACTCTTCGTATTGCTCGCCGGCTTGCTCGTCCTCAGCGGCGCTGGCTGCGTGGGTGTGGCCGCCCAGATGATTCACGTGATTCGCGGGAACAAAGTCCCCGCGGAATTCGACGGCCTGAAAGACCAACGGGTGGCTGTGGTCTGCACGGCGAATGCGACCAGTTACGACGCCAGCGCTGCCTCGTCCCAATTGGCGCAGATGGTCGAGATCCTACTGCGACAGAACGTCAAGAATGTCACAGTGATCCCTCAGCAGAAAGTCGCGGATTGGATCGACAACAACGATTGGGAGAACATCGATTACGCCCAGCTTGGCAAGGCGTTGAAGGCGGAGATGATCGTCGCGATCGATATCGATGGACTGCGGATGCACGAGGATGCGACCATGTATCGAGGACGAGCGGACGTTACGATCCGCGTGTTCGATATGTCGAAGCGCGGCTCGACGGTGTTCTCCCGGACGATGTCCAATTTCTCCTATCCCACTCAGGGCGGAGTGCATGTCAGCGAAACGACCATCGCCGCTTTCCAACGGCTGTTCATGACCGAATTGGCGCGGGACGTCGGCCGGCACTTCTACGCCTACGATTTCGCCGAGAACTTCGCCCGCGACTAACGCGGACGCCTCGGCGATCGTCGCTCGACGTCGACAACGCCTAATTGTCGAGCGTCAGGTCATAAGCGTCGGCGGCGGCGCCCGCTTTTACTTCGATCGACAGATCGGTCGTGTCGACGGTCAGATACTTCACGTGGTAGGGCGGCTTGGGAACTTCCACCGGCCCGGGCGTGTACGGCGATACCACCACCTTGTACCAACCGGGCGGCGCACCGGTTTCGCCGACGGTTGACAGCGTGAACCGTCCCTCGGCATCAGCCGATGCGGCCGCGATATGGCCAGAGTCATTGCCTTTGGACGGATCCGCGATGAAGGACACGCCCACTTGCGGTAGCGGCTTGCCTTCGAATCGCACCGTCCCCGAAACCGGATACAGCACCGGTCCGGACTCGCCGCACCCAATCGTCGCCAGCACGATCGCCACGCTCAACGCCATCGCCACGCCATTCCATCCACGGCCGCTTGCCCGGAGATGGTGGCGGTCTCGACCGGCGAGCGCCAACGTGCTCGCGAAAGCGACATTCAACTTCCTTCCCATCGCATGGTCTCCTCGATTGATAGCGGGCTACGGGGCGTTGGAGATCGCTTCGCCGCCATCGATGCTGGCGAGTGCTCGATAGGTGGTCAGCGGAATCGTCCGCGATACGAACGAAACCGATCCGTCCGCGCGGCAGAACTGAGCTCCGCCCGGATGCAAGCTGTTGAAGTCGAGCTGGAAGTCCCAGGTCACGGCCGCGACGGGCGTGTTGAACTTCGTGAGGTTGATCGGCAACGCGCCGCTCGCTTCCGTGCAGGCCGTGTGCATCCACGACGTGCAGACCAAGCCGCCCGTGGCGCCCGCGAAATTCCGGTTGACCGCCTTTTCACCAATCGCCAGCGTATTGCTCGTTCCGTCCAATACGTTGGCCATCGTCTTGGGTTTCTTGTTCACAAACGCGAAGAATAAACCGTTGTTGTCCATGAACGAGTCGGCGGTGCCCCAGCTAAGCCACCCAGGCGTCACCACTGTGTTGTTGGTGTAGGCTCCCCAATTCCAATCATTGCCCATCATGCCCCGGTAGTTCGTCACGCCCACTTGCGTGCTGCCCGTGATGTACGTGTTGTTGTCCACATTCAGTCCCGTGCTCGCCACCGGATCGCTCGGGCACAAAAAGCCCTTCACAACCGTGTTCAACCGACCGCTCGCGACCATCGAGTTCACGGACGGATTGCAGGCGTCGTACAGCGTCTGCTGTTCCATGAACGGCAGCATCCGCGAAAGAATTCCCCAGCACTTCGAAGTCTGTGTGTAACCGCCCATGCCGTCGGGATCGCCGTATCCGCCGTACGTGCTGATCGGGAACACGCCGTATGTGTCGTGATAGTTGTGCATCGCCAATCCCAACTGCTTGAGGTTGTTGGAACATTGCATTCGACGCGCCGCTTCCCGCGCCGATTGCACGGCGGGCAAGAGCAACGCGACCAACACCCCGATAATCGCAATCACCACCAATAACTCGACGAGCGTGAAGCCCGCCGTTCGAACTCGCGTGCTACCCATGGGCAACGACTCCTTCGACGATCCATCAAAAAAAAATGAAGCAGCAGACTCGGCGGAGATGAAAGAACGCCAAGCCAATTGGGCCGAATCGTAACCGATCAATCACGGTGGATTCAATGTTTTTTGGCGGTTCTTGGAGCGCCATTCGCAGGCCGCGCCCCGGTGCGCGCACAAATCGAACGTTCGAACCGAATAAGCCGGCGCATGAGGAGGCCGGATGATCGGGCGGCCGGACCGTGGAGCGTCAGTCGCCGGTGGGAGGCTGATAGAACTGAGTGAGATCGAAGCCGCCGCGCTGGTCGTCTTCCATCAGTTTGACTCGCATTTCCAGCTGGTCGATTTTGCGAATCAGGTTCGCGATCATTTGAGCTTGATCGCTGACCGGGCGTCGCCGCGGCACCGGCGGGTAGCTGAGATGGCGCTGCAGCGCGGCGAACAGGAAGAGCGGGTCTTTCCGCCGGTTGGCCAATGCGATACGGCCTTCCTTTTCGCCGAACAACACGGGTGGCAGCGGACGATCGGCCTGATCGGGATCGCTGTCGTGCCGTTGCCGGTAATGTTCGCTGCGCACGTAGATCAGATCGGCGACGTCCACCATGCCAAGCCGTCGGCGAACCGACATGATCCATTCGCGCCATGCGGCGTCGAACTGGGGATCGCCCGCCATCGCGGCCAGGCCATGGTCGTATCGCAGCCGATTGCGGCTGAGCGTCTCGAACTGGTAAAGAAACAGGCCCTGCGGTGTCGCGTTCTCGGCCTTGTACTGGGCCTCGAATCGCAGGACTTCGATCGCCGTGGAATAATCGAAGCGGCCGCGGTCGTTCTCGGCCATCCGCATGATGAAGGTCTGGAACGGCGTGAAATAGTGCGGCAACCGGGCCATCGCCGAGTGGATGGTGCCGGCATGTTTAAGTTCATCGAGCAGGAAGCCGACCGCGAGCGGCAGTCGGGTGGTCGCGAGCAGTTCCTCGCGCAGTTGCGCGAGCAGATCCTGGAGCGGAATGTTCTCCAGGATCCGCTCGGCTAACGTGCGGAAGAAGTGCGTCTGTTCGACGTATTCCTCGCGGTCGAGCATGGTTGGGGTCCGCATCCGCGGGTCCGGCCAAAGGACGGACTAGCGGGCGTATTGGACGTGATGCCCCTTCTGCAATAGAGGGATGCGGTAGAGGCTTACGTCGATCGTGACGTACAGCACATGGGATTCGCCGCCCACGCCGAACTCGACATTGCTTGGCAAGCCAACCAGCGGCTGTTTGCCATCCGCTGATTGGTTGGCGGGGCCGGTGGCGATGAACGCGACCTCTTTGCCAGTGGGGTCGATGACGAGCACACCGGGCCGCTTCGGGCTGCGGGCCGTGATATAGACATGGCCCGCCATATCCACGCACATGCCGTCGCAACCGGGCTGGTCGCCGAAGTCGACAAGCGTCTTCCGAGGGCCAGCCACCTTGCCGTCGGCATCGAGCGGAAACGCGTAGATCGCCATCGGTCCAAGCTTGGGCTTCGGAGCGGTCGGATCGATCTTGTCGGTGCCGTTGTCGTGGTCGGCCAAATAGAGCGTCTTGCCGTCAGGGCTGATCGCGATGCCGTTCGGCTTGGAAACTTCGCGAGTCACCTCCGACACCTTGCCATCGACGTCGATGCGATAGACCGCGCGGTGCTCGAGTTCCCGTGGCTCATCGCCCAGATACCGTGGATCGGTGAAGTAAATGCGGCCCTTGGCATCGAGGCAGCAGTCATTGGGCGCATTGAACTTCTTGCCGCCAAAGTTGTCGGCCAGCGTTTCCCGTTCGCCCGTCTTGACGTTCCAACGCGAAACGCGGCGGCCGCCCTTGTCCGAGCCTTCGCAGGCGATGAGCCGACCTTCGCGGTCGAAGATCAAGCCGTTCGCTTTCCCGCTGTCAATGCTGAACGCTTGCGTATGTTTCGTGACCGGGTCGAACCGCATGATCATGCCGCCGTCCTCGCCCAGCGGAATGTCGGTGAAGTAGATGCTCCCGTCCGGCGCGACGGCCGGTCCCTCCGACAATCCACCTCGAATCGGGAACTCGCGAGTGTACAGCCATTCCAGTTTCGCTCCCGGCGCGACGATCGGGTTCGCCGCCGCAGGCGCGGCGGTTGCTTGCACGGCGACCGCTTGCACGGCGACGGCTTGAGCGGCGACCGCTCGCCCGGCGGGCGTGGTGGTTACGGCGACAGCGGCAGTGGTGGCGGTGGCGGCAGCGGGGGAAACGGCGACCACGGCGGTGGCGGTTTGGCTGGTGGTGGCGGTGCTTGCGGCGAGAGCCGCAGCGCCGGAGCGGGCGTTGATGCCAGCTCCCGCGGTCCGGCCCGCGTATTCCGCGAACCGGTCGGCGATGCGTCCCTTCTCCTGATCTCCCTTGTGGAAGATCACGCGATACTTCAGCGTGAACGATTCGCCGGGCTGCAGCGTGTGGCTGCCGTCTTTATCCTTCGAGTTGTAGAAGTCGTGCAGGCCGAACGGATTGGCGGCGAACAGGCCGTAGGTCCGCACGTGCCAGTGTGTCGGGTAGCGGAAGCTGGTCGGGTGGTTCAAGATGGCGATGCCCAACTGTTCGCCTTCGACAGGACCGAAGTAATCGACCCACGCGGCCGGTTTACCCCAGGCGTCGGCGTCGGTTTTGCCGCCGTCGTTGATGATTTTGCCACCCAGTTTCTTGTCGACATTGACCGTGCCGGCGACGCGGACGCCGAACGCGCCTTCCTTGGTGTCGCCGAACTTCACCGGTCCATCGGAGGCGGTCACGGTCGCCTCGAAGTCGATCCAGCGGGCTTCGGCGTCGGCGCCGAAACGCATGGTTCGCTCGTCGCTGCAAACCCGTTTGCCGTCTGGGCCGAGCCAGTCGTTGCGGGTCACAATCACCGGCTTCGCGCCGCCTTCCACCTTGACGAACTCGCGGTGGACGATGTCGCCATGTCCCTTGTTTTCGTCCCAAAAGCTGATGCCGTTCACGTTGCCGTGCGTGAACCAGAACGACTTCTGATGGACGTGGTCGGTCTTCTCGTCGGGATTGCCTTCCCGCATGGGCCAGGCGCGGGTCATTTCCTTGCCGGTCGGACCGATGATCGGCCACAGAATCGGCTTCGTGCCGACTTTGATCAAGTACTTCGTGAACAGCTTGCCGTCGATTTTGACCGCCACGCCGGCGTCATCCTTTTCGACGGAGAATGTCTCGGCGCGCGACGACGCGGCGGACAGAAGGCCGGCCGCGCACACGGCGACGACCGCGGCGGCGCGGAGCCGCGCCCCCCAGCCCAGATAACATTTCATGGCGAAACTCTCGGAGGTGAAACGTGGAACAACACAACAACCGCCGCTAGGCCGGCTCGGGCTGGAATCGCGGCGGCGACGGCCCTTCGCCATGGCGGGCGAACACCATGACCGCCTCGAACAGCATCCAGGCCGCCAACAAGACCAACAAGATGGCGATCCAGACCACGAGATTCAAGGACGTGCCCGCAGCCACTTCGGCGCCGAGAAGGCGGGCGAGCAGCCTGTCCTTCAAGGATCCCGTATGGATGATGCGGGCCAGCGCCCAAAGGCTCATCACATACATCAACACCGTCGGAATCCCGGTCACGAACCACACCCAAACGGCTCGCCGAGTTCGCCAGAGCCAAACGGTGACACCCAGCAACGACAGGGCGGCCAGCAGTTGATTACTCGCGCCGAACAACGGCCAAAACGTCTGCCAAACCGGAATTGGATTGCCGGCCGCGTCCACGCTCCGCTGCATCACAAAAAACGCCGGAACGCCCGCCGTGAGGAGCGTGCCAAGCCACTTTCCCCAAGAGTCATGCCACCCGGTCAACTCCTGGATGATGTAACGGCCCAACCGAGTGCAGACATCCAGCGTGTCGTACACGAACGTAGTGAACGCCATCAACGCGAACGAAATGCCCAGCTCGGCCGGAATCCCGATCGCCCCGAGAAAGCTTCCCAGCCCGTTGGCGTAAATGAAATTCGGCTGCGCCTGGCCGGCCAACACCGGTGAGTCCTTCGACAAGACCATGACGCAAGCCAGCGACACGATCGCGACCATCGCTTCCAGCAACATCGCGCCGTAGCCGACCGGCCGCGCGTCGGTTTCCCGCCGCAATTGCTTCGAGGTCGTCCCGGACGCGATCAATGAATGGAATCCCGAGCACGCGCCGCACGCGATCGTGATAAAGAGAACCGGCGCGATTGGACTGCCGTTCGCGGACAGCCAACCCGTGAACGCCGGATACTGGATCGTCGAGTTGCTGATCAGCAGTCCAAGACCGCCCGCGCCCAGCGCTACGTACAGGAAAAATCCACCCAGATGGCCCCGCGGTTGAAGCAACAGCCACATCGGCATCACCGCCGCGACAAGACAGTAACCCAAGAGCAAAATATCCCACAGCTTGTGCGCCGAATCCCGCTCAAGGCCGAGCAAAATTTCCAAGTCGATCGGAATCTTCTGGCCAACCCAAATCGAAAATCCCACCAGCGGCACGAAGATCACCAAAGCCGCCTTCTCGGACAGTTTCGTGAATCGCAACAGCAACCCCATCAGCATCGGCAACGCCAAGTACAGCAGCGACGAGGTCGCGATCCCGCCGCCCGATACGGTCTGTCCATTCTCCAAGGTTTGGATCCCGACAAAGGACGACGCCGTGATGTCGGTAAAAACCACGACAATGTAGACCAACGCCAACCAGACGAACGACAGGAACAACACATACGATCGCCGCGTCATGTGCTCGCGGACCACGTGGGCGATCGACATCGCCTTGTGCCGCACCGACGCGACCAGCGCCGCGAAGTCGTGAACGCCGCCGATAAACACAGACCCCACCAAAATCCAAATCAAGGCCGGCGCCCAGCCAAACATCATGCCCGCTAGAATCGGGCCGACGATCGGTCCGGCCGCCGCGATCGCCGAAAAATGCTGCGGCAACAACATGGATGTCTTCACCGGCAGATAATCATTGTCGTCGCGCAATTCCATGGCCGGCGTCAAGGCCTTGTCGTCAAGCTGGAACAGCTTCACAAGCAACCCGCCGTAAAGACGGTACGCCACCATCAAGATGAGCGCCGAACCGATCAAGATTCCGACCAACATCTGCTCGTTCCTCCCGCACGCCCCGCCGCGTGAACCGTATCGACCCGCTCCACCCCCGCCCCGCTTCCAATCCACCCCGCTTCCAATCCACCAAGCTTCCCATCCACCCCGCTTCCAATATCAGCACGTCCGGAAACGCCAAAGCAACCATGCGGAACTTGCTCCCGGCGCCGATGAAGCCAACTGAGCGTCCAAGGATAACGTAAGCCGGGCAGTGAAAGAACAACCGGCGCGCCGCCACTGACACCCCTACCTTCCTTCCCATGGATCGTTCGCCATGAACGCCGTGCGCTTATTCAACCGTCGTCGGTCCACTTCCGCACCCACTTCCGCACCCACCACCACGCCGGCCCTCAGACGATCGGCCGCGCCGCGCACCATC
Organism: uncultured Planctomycetaceae bacterium; assembly: GCA_903921945.1. Taxonomy (GTDB): domain Bacteria; phylum Planctomycetota; class Planctomycetia; order Pirellulales; family Pirellulaceae; genus CAIXSC01. The sequence goes on along the minus strand of CAIXSC010000226.1, from coordinate 209 downwards.
CCGCGACTCGCCGTGCCCATTTTGATGGTGGCGGCAATCGCCGTCGGAATCGCCGGTTCGTCGCTCGGCATCGGCGCGACGCCATCCGCGCCATCGACGCCATCCGAGACGACGACCGAGTTTCCTGATCTGCAAGCGTTCGCCAAGTCGCTCGCGGAAAGCTCGCCCGTCGTGCGGTCGGAAACCTATGGCGCGGCGGCCGGCGCACC
>CAIXSC010000225.1 GCA_903921945.1 uncultured Planctomycetaceae bacterium | reverse complement strand
CGTCTTCGATCTGCGCCGCTGTCATTCCTTTCGACAACTCGGATGAAGAAAGCGCCTTGAACACATGTTCGTACGATACCACATCCTGCAAGTCCATCGCCATCACCACGGGCGTCTTGTGTTCGTTGGCAAAGTGATAGGCTTCGGCCAAATAAGGCGACAACGCGGGCGTGCGGGTGGACGAGTAATCGCGGATCCACCGCCCGACCTTTTGTCGGTCGGCGGGCATCATCATGCCCACGACGGCATCATTGAACGGCACGATGTACGAATCGAACCCGGTCGACACGACAGGCGTTGCGAGGATCTTGTCGAGCTGGCCGCCCGTGTGGCCGGCAATGTCCACCGCCTTGAATTCGCGGTCGAATTGGAACAGCGACAATTCCCACAGCGGCAGCATCAATTGCAGGTCGAGATGGGCGGCGAGCACGCCGGTTTGAGCGCGGGGCGGAAGAAACGCCATGCCGCTATCGTACATCTTCTGCCGATTCTTGCCCCATCCCTGCTGCATCGCGATCGGGCTGGAGAAGATGGATTCGCCGTTCACAAAGACCGCGACATTGGCGTCGGCCGGGATGCGGCCCGCCAAATGTTCAAATTGCCCAAGAGCCTCGCCGGACCCCGCCACTACCAGCAGCGTTGTCAGCAGCGTTGTCAGCCCCGCTGTGACTACCGCCGAGAGCATCGCTCCAAGCACCGCCGCTGGTCCCCGCGACTTGAGTGATCCCGTTCGCGTTGCGCAACCCGACATAGCCACCTCCTGGCGCGCCACCGCGCCTGCCCATGACAACACACCGCACCCCGCCACTGGCGCGCAGTGTATCACTGTTACAGGTAAGCTTCGAGACGCCGTCAGGCGTGGCAGGCCAGCTTTCGCCCCGTGGTGCTCAACGGCAACGCCTGCAACTCTTCGGTTGTCACCCAACGCACCGCCGGCGGAAGCGTGTCGGGAACCGACCGCGCATGGGCCTCGATGCACCGCAGCGTGATTCGATAGCGGGTGACCCCGTGCTTGATCACCGTCAATTCCCGGTACAGCTCGATGTCGACGCCCGTCATCTCCCGCGTGGCGTCAATCAGCGACCTTCCTTCCAGCGGGGCCGAGTGGCGCGGAAAGTCCCATAGACCGGCCCACCGCTCGCCCGGTCCGCACTGCCGCACCAACACCCGAGCCCCATGCCGCACCAGAACGGCCGTCTCCGTGACGTCCTCGTATCGCGTCTTCTTCACCGCCGCCGGAATCTTGTCCTGCAATCCGCCCATCCGCGTCGGACAAAGATCGGCGAGCGGGCATTCCGCGCAGGCCGGATTCCGCGGCACGCACACCAAACTGCCCAACTCCATCAACGCCTGATTGAACCGACCCGCATCCCGCGTTGGCAAAACGGCCTCCGCGAACTCCCACAATAATTTCGTGGCCGCCGTCGTGGTCGGAGGACCGGCGTAAGCCAGCAGCCGGCTATGCAACCGCACCGTGTTGGCTTCCAAGATCGGCAGACGCTGGTCAAGCGCGATCGATAGCACCGCGTTCGCCGTGTAGCGGCCAATACCCGGCAAGCTCCGCACCGCGTCCACCGTTCGAGGAAACTTCCCGCCATGCTCCGCGACAATCCGCTTCGCGGCCGCATGCAGATTCCGGGCTCGGCGGTAATACCCCAGCCCCTCCCATAACCGCAACACTTCTTGCTCGCTGGCAGCCGCCAACGAAGCCTCGTCCGGGAAGGCCGCGATGAACCGCTCGAAGTACGGAATCACCGTCGCCACCTGCGTCTGCTGCAACATGATCTCGCTAATCCATACGTGGTAAGGATCGCGAGTTTTCCGCCACGGCAAGTCGCGCGCCCGCGTCGCGAACCATGCCAGCAGCCGACGCCGCAATTGCTTGTAGGCCGAGTCGTTCCAAACGTGGATCATGACGCGTCCGCCCGCGCCAACTTACGAGTGCCGGGGACGAAGTGCGGCAGGACGTTGGTGAATTCGATCGCTGACTTGGACCGCTCTTTCTCCGCCAGCCAGTCGAACAGGTAGCGAGT
>CAIXSC010000224.1 GCA_903921945.1 uncultured Planctomycetaceae bacterium | reverse complement strand
GATTTGGCCTTCAGGCAACTGCTGCAATTTCGGGTCACGGGTCGAGCTTCCCCGCCAAAACTCGATCTTCCCAGTGGCTCCGACAAAGCGTCGATTCGAAGCCACCTCGCGGACTTCGGCTTGCCCCCGCGCTATGTGGGTGACGGGACGAGCCGCGTCGAGCGCCTTGCGCACCGCCTCCCGGCCTCGCTGCAAACAGGCCTCGAAAAAAGCGGTATCCACGGTCGCCGGCAAATCGCCTTGCGCCGCGATCAGGGCCTGAGTTTCCAAACATGCGAACGGCGCGTTGTGCTGATGCACACACTGCACCGCTACTCGGTCCGGCGTCGTGCCGGCCGCTTGCGCCAGCGACTCGCGCCATGCCAAGTGGCTGCGGTTCAAGATCCCCGTCCAATCCACCGCACAGACGACGACCGGTCGCTGCCCGCCACCCATCAGGACGAAACCAATCGCTTCGGCCGCATCGTCCACCGCCGAGACCGGTTTGATCCAGCCACCACAACAGCCATGCCCGAGCGGCGGAGTGACATCGAATCGAAATGGCGCGATCCGCAAAGGGCCGGCGGCCGTCGCGTCCGCCGCCAGAGGCTCGGCGGCTGTCACCGCCGCGCTGCCAGCGCGACCGAGGAGGCCACGTTCCGCCACCAACGCCGCCACGCCCGCCCCAAGACTCGTAACCAACTGCCGTCGATTCCAACCATGCATGGACGAGTTGCCTCCAAGAAGTGCGGGTGAAGCGTATGCGACACGGCCCCATGGCGTATCGTGGCGGACAAGCCACTACGCGTCTTGCGCGGACGGCCCGAGGATCGCGGCGATCGCGCGTTCATCCAGTTCCTCATCGCGCACGAGGGCCCGAGTGAGCGATTCGAGCAGTTCGCGGCGTTGGGTGAGCAGTTCGAGCGCCTGTTGGTCGGCGGCGCGTAGCAGTTTTGTCACTTCTTCGTCGATCAACTCCATGGTGTTTTCGCTGAACGCGCGTTGGCGATGGAGTTCCCGGCCAAGGAACGGATCTTCATCCGACATCTTGTAGCTTACAGGCCCCAGCCGTTCGCTCATGCCCCAGTGAGTGACCATGTGCCGAGCCAAGCTGGTGGCGCGTTCGAGGTCGTTTTCGGCTCCGACCGTGGTTTCCTGATAGACGAGTTGCTCGGCGGCGCGTCCGCCCAGCATCACGATCAACTGGTCGCGGAGTTCGCGTTCGGACATGTTGAGCCGCTCTTCGCTGGGCATCGTGTGGGTTGCGCCAAGCGATCGGCCGCGGGGGATGATCGTGACTTTATGGACGCGGTGGGCCCCGGGACTGAACCAAGCCGCCAGCGTGTGGCCCGCTTCGTGGTAGGCCGTCTTTTCCTTTTCCTTCGGCTGAAGCACTTCCTCGCGTTTCGCCCCCATCAGGACTTTGTCGCGAGCCGTGTCGAAGTCCGCGCGATCGACACGTGTTTTGTTTTGTCGAGCGGCCCATAACGCGGCTTCGTTCACGATGTTGCGAATGTCGGCTCCCGTGAGGCCAATGGTGGCGGCGGCCAACCGCTCGAGGTCGACATCGTCGGCCAGCGGAACGTCGCGAACGTGCACCTTGAAAATCTCGATGCGCCCTTTGAGCGTCGGGCGGCCGACCGTGATGTGACGGTCGAACCGTCCGGGCCGCAGCAAGGCCGGATCGAGCACATCGGGCCGGTTGGTCGCGGCGAGCACGATGACCGCTTCAGTTTGGCTGAACCCGTCCATCTCGCCCAGGATCTGATTGAGCGTCTGTTCGCGTTCATCATGGCCGCCGCCAAGCCCGGCGCCGCGTTGGCGGCCGACCGCGTCGATTTCATCAATGAAGACGATGCACGGCGAGTTTTCCCGGGCCCCTTTGAACAGGTCCCGAACCCGGCTCGCCCCGACCCCCACGAACATTTGGATGAATTCGGAGCCGTTCACCGAATAGAACGGCACTCCAGCCTCGCCGGCCACGGCTCGGGCGAGCAGCGTTTTGCCGGTGCCCGGAGGACCGTTGAGCAAGACGCCTTTCGGAATGTGGCCGCCCAGTTTCTGGAACTTTTGCGGACTCTTCAGGAAGTCCACGATTTCCATGAGATCGGCTTTCACACCTTCCAGTCCCGCGACATCTTTGAAGGTGACCGGTTGCTTCACCGCTTCGTAGCGTTTGGCCGGACTTTTGCTGAAGCCGGTGAGAAAACCGCCACCCATCATCTGGTCGCGCGTCCGGCGAATTTGCATCCAGAAAAAGACGAACATCGCCAGCGACAACCCGATCGCCAACAGCCAGAAAATCTCCAACGCGTTGCTGCCCGGCGACTCCAAGCGATAGTCAACCTTGGATTCGCGAAGCAGGACGAGCAACTTGTCGCGGGAAGTGTCGTTGCGCGGCAAGTTGACGTAGAACTTTTTGTTGTACCGGCGCCGCTCGTTTTTCGCTTTGTCGACATTCGAGATCAGCTTGCCGGATTCATCGAATTCATCCTCGACCTCGGGCGGTTCGCGAAAGACGCCGATCGCCTGGGTGTCGCCCACATCCAGCCGCAAAATGTTGGACGCTTCCAGCTTCAACTGCTTTTCGAACACCGGAAACGGAATCTCGGACCGCGACCCTTCGGATTGAGCGAAGTAGAGCAGCAGCATCAGTCCCAGGGAGAGCAGGATCATCAACCCTAGATTGAAGCCTGCCGCGCGTGGCGGCCGGTTCGGCGACGAATCCGGCGAGTTGGGCGGACGGTTCTCGGGAGCGTTGGCCATGGGGAGCATCTTTCGCGAACGGAGACGCGGGAACTTCCCTCGTATCGTAGCCCAAGTTGGCAACTTTCAGCAGTGCCCCGCAACCAGCCCTACGGCCTCCATGGGGATCGCCGGACCACGCTGGCGCCCCGCGCCGCCCCGCGCACCGAGGCAAGGCCGGAGACTCAGTGGCTAAAGCCGCAAATCGAGCGGGAAGTTGGAGAGCCGCTCAACGCCGTCTTCGGTGACCAAATAGTCATTTTCCAGGCGGATGCCGGCCCGCAGTTCGGGCGCGTACAGCCCCGGCTCGGCCGTGAACACGTCCCCCGGTTCGAAGCGGTCGTCCCAATGCGGATTGAGATGCGGCGACTCGTGTGGAAACAGCCCGATCCCATGGCCCAAATGGTGGTTGAACACCCCGACCGGCGCTTGATCCAGCAACCGTTGGACCGAGTGGAACAGTTCGCGAGCGCTCACCCCCGGCTTCACGGTCTGCTCGACCAATTCCAACGCGCCTACCAGCCACCGCCACGCTTCCAATTGCCGTTCGTCGGGTTCGGAAACGGCCAGGGTGCGGCAATTGTCGGCGAAGTAACCGCGATACGCGGGGCCCAAATCGAGGATGTACAACTCGCCCGCCTCGGCGCGACGACCAGCACGCGGCGGTCCGCCCCGAGCCCCGCACTGATAATCGTTGCCGGTCGCTGTGGTCGGCTCTCCCAGTGACGCCACCGCCGCCGCCTGCAGTTCGCTGAATACCTCCAGTTCCGTCACGCCCGGACGAATCATGGCTCGTGCCCGCTCGTACATCGCGCCCGATGCCGCGATCGCGTGCCGCAACATCGCCAGTTCATCGGGGTCCTTCCGCCGTCTGAGGCGATACAACGTCGGCTCGATATCCACAAGTTCGACATCCGCAGGCAAGGCCCAATGCCGAGTCGCACAGGAAAACTCAACACCGATCCGCCGCCGACCGCCTCGCCCGCCCACGGACGACGAAACGCATGCTCCGGATTCGGTTGTCGACGGGGCGGTCGACGGGGCGGTCGATGGGGCAGTCGATGACGAAGCAGCGGTCCATTCGGCGTTTGGGATTGCGTCTGGAATCGCGTTTGGGAGTGCGGCCGAGGTGGTGGACAACGCAGCGAACAGAGCGGCGGTCGACGCGGCCCGCTGGTCATTGCGGAGCGTCGAGTGCCACTGGGCTTCGTAGCGAACAATCTCGTCCGCCGCCGCCTCCCCCTTCCACTTCACCGGCGCGCAGAGCGTCGCTCGCCCCTCAGCGCTAAGCGCCACAGCCGGCTGGAAGTACCAAGCCGTCCGTGGACCTGTTAGCCACTGGACGTGCTCGGGAAGCTGCAGCAACAACAGGTCCAGCCGCTGGTCGGCAACAGCTTCGAGCAAGCGGGTTTGTCGTCGCCGACAGGCGGCAAGGTCCAAGTTCAAGGGAGCGTCAGTCATCGGGAAAGTCGTAAACGCGTGAGGAGGTGCCGAGATGCTATCAGGAGCCATGGTAGCGGAAGGCCAACGGAATTTCGCCGGCTGGGCCGGGTGGGTGTCACGGCACCACCATATCATTGACAATTGTCCAACCACCTACATAGGCTATGCGAACAGTAAACTTGATGAAAACCCATGTCCGACCTATGCTCGATAAGCGATTGGAGTCGCGTCGGTTTGGGCAGGCGGGAGGGGGGGGCGCGAGACGAACGTTTTGAACGCGTCAGCGAGTTCCTTCCTCGGCCCAAACTGGCATGGTCACCCTCTCTTCTCTGGTTCCATCTACGCTTGACGGCTCCGCATGCGAACGATTGCGATTGGAGACATTCACGGCTGCTCGTTGGCGTTGTCAGCGCTGTTGGACCGGGTGCGTCCCGACCCCTCCGATCGTTTGGTCTTTCTCGGCGACTACGTCGATCGCGGACCGGACTCGCGTGGCGTGCTCGACATCCTGTTGGCCATCCGCAATCTTTGCGACATCGTGACGCTGCTGGGCAACCACGAGTCGATGTTGATTGACAGCTTGAACGAACCGCGACCGGTCCCGATGTGGGTGAGCCACTGTGGTGGCAGCCAAACGATCGCGAGCTACGGCGGTTCCTTGCGCGAAATGCCGGTCGAGCACGTCGATTTCCTCAAGGGATGCCGACGCTTTTTCGAGACCGACACACATCTTTTTGTTCACGCCAATTACCTGGCTCACTTGCCGCTCGACCAACAATCGGATGTGGTCTTGCTCTGGCAACACCTCTCCATGGGTATTCCCCTACCCCACCAATCCGGCAAAACGGCCGTGGTCGGCCATACGCCTCAAAGGACTGGTAATATTCTCGACCTTGGCTACCTGAAATGCATCGACACGGCGTGCTTCGCCGGCGGTTGGCTGACCGCGCTGGATGTCGACACGGGTCATTTCTGGCAGGCGAATCGGGAAGGCGCTACTCGCCAGTGCGAAATCGTGGACTGAGGGTGCGGTCGTCGCCGCAGGATTGTCGGCGCCACGGGGAATGTGTCCAAAGGTACACTGACCGTGGGTCGGCGACTGCGGAGGCTACCGGAAGCAGGACAAACGGAGTTGGGCTCTGCGAGGACGCAACCCAACGAAGGATATCCTGGTCTTGGGTGCGCCAAGGTGCATCCGGCCGCTGGCGGAGTTACTTCGCCAGCGGCTGCTGATT
>CAIXSC010000223.1 GCA_903921945.1 uncultured Planctomycetaceae bacterium | reverse complement strand
GCTTTTCTCACATTAGTTCGCGCATGGGTTCCCCATGATCGACCAGCTACTGCGGCCGACCCGTCTGGTCGGGAATCGTCGCGTTCCCGAAGTCGAGCCTCAGCCGGTGGTGGAGCGTGGCGAAGACTTCCTGATCATGGCTTGGACGATTGTGCGGCACTGCCTGCGTCGATTCTTCGAACCCATGACTTACCCCATCCACATCCCGCCTCTCGCCAGCCAACCGCATGACACCTGCGGCCAGTGGTCGCGGCCACCGCCCATGCCGGTCCCAACTTCCGAACGACAGCATCACGCAGCGTACTCCCGCTTCGATCGGTCGCCGCGCCATGAGTCACGGATCCATCCAGTGCGGGCCGGCGTCTTCACCGAACGATGATCGCGCCCCGGCAACCAATCGCAGGTCGCGCAGGTCGGCTTCGTGTTTCAACGCTCGATAACCCGATCCGCCGCGTTGTTTCAAGAGCGGCTTGATGACGCGATCGGAGTCAACGAGAGCGACAAACGTGCTCGTAGCAGCTCCGGTCCAACTGACGAGCGACACCAGCAGAACGGAGATTTCTTGGGCCATTCTCGTCATGACACCAATTCTTGCACAACTCTGGCTCCGGTCACGTCCGGGTCAGTCAAGCGTTCGGGACGCCCATTGTGCGTGAAGGTGAGTTTCTTGTGATCGATCCCCAACTGATTCAGGATCGTCGCGTGCAGGTCGGGGACGCTGACTCGGTTCTCGACCGACTTGTAGCCGAACTCGTCGGTCGCGCCGTGAATGTGGCCCGCCTTGAAGCCACCGCCCGCCATCAGCGTGCTGAAGGCATGGCGGTTGTGATCGCGGCCATCGGCACCTTCGGTGATCGGCAGGCGTCCGAATTCGCCAGTCCACATCACGATCACGTCGTCGAGTAAACCACGCTGCTTCAGATCGATGATGAGCGCGGCACTTGGTTGATCGACGTGGCCGCAGATCTTGCGCAGGTCGTTCTTCAAGTTCGAATGATTGTCCCACGGCTGAAACGACGGATCGAGCGGCGGGAAGACTTGCACGAATCGCACACCGGACTCAACCAAGCGTCGTGCCATCAGGCAACGGGCGCCGTACCCTGCGGTCGCCGGGTTGTCGAGACCGTACAGCTTGCGAGTGGACTCGGTTTCCGTTTTCAGATCGAGCACCTCCGTGGCGGTCAATTGCATGCGGGCCGCGAGTTCAAAATTCTGGATCCGTGCCTCGAGTTCGGACTCTCCCGGATGCTGGTCACGATGCTGGGCATTCAGTTCCTGGAGGAAGCGTCGCGCGCGGGCTTGAGCGTCGGGGGACACGGCACGAGCGGGATTCAGATGTAGCACGGGCGATCCGGTCGCACTGAACTCGGTGCCCTGATAAACAGCGGGCAGCCATCCACTGGACCAAACCATCTTGCCCGATGTGTTGTAGCCCGCCGGATCGCGGAGCACGATGTAGCACGGGAGGTCCTGATTCTCGGTCCCCAGCGCATAACCGATCCACGATCCCATCGCCGGTCGGCCATTGAACGTCTTGCCCGTCTGCAGCATGTTCAGCGCGAAGGGATGATTGTTGTTCTCCGTGAACATCGAACGGATCAGACACAGGTCGTCGGCAACTTTCGCCAAATGAGGAATCAGCTCGGACAGTTCCATTCCACACTGGCCATGTTTAGCGAACCGAAACGGTGTTCCCAACAGGACGTTTTTGTTGCCGAGCTGGAAGACCTCGACTTGCTCCGGGTGCGGCTGGCCGTTTCGTTTGGACAGCTCGGGCTTGTGATCGAACAGATCCATCTGCGACGGACCACCGTTCTGGCACAACTGAATGACCGCCTTCGCTCGAGCGGGAAAATGCCCATGACGCGGCGCGAGGGCATTGCCGCCTGGGCGAGCGTCGGCGGCCATCGCCGGATGAAGCAACCCGGAATGTTCCAGCAATCCGGCCAACGCCAGCGCGCCGAAGCCGCCTCCCAACGATTGCAGCACTCTCCTTCGAGCGGCATCCATGATTTGATCACTCCACATAGAGGAATTCGTTGGACGACAGCAGCATGTGGCACAGATCGGCCAGCGCCGTCGCTCGCGCTTTGTCCGCGGGATTCCCGGCCGATACGTAGCCGCGCTGTTGTTCTTCAAGGAACGCAAGACTCTTCGCCAACTCGACTGCCGTCGGCGTTCGCGCGAACACGACTTGAAATCCCAGCTTCACCTGTTCATCGATCGCCGACCCCTTCGCCTTGCCGATCCTCATCGCCAACTTTTCCGACTGCGAAAAGAGGAATTCGCTGTTCAAGACGGCGAGCGACTGCAGGACGGTCGCCGAATTCGTACGCTGCGTGCAATTCACCGGCATGATCGGCGCATCGAAGATCTCGAGAAACTTGAGTGGATAGACGCGCCGGGCAAACAGGTAGATACTCCGGCGGTTGGGACTCGTCGCCGTCGGGGATGGTTTCGCTTCGGATAAACCATCGGCCGGATTGGTGATCTCGACCGGTGGACCGCCGGCCGTGCGATCCAGCGATCCAGACACTGCCAACACCGCGTCGCGGACGATTTCCGCCTCCAGGCGTCGCAGGTTCATGCGCGACAGCAGGCGATTGTCGGGGTCGACTTTCTCAGCGGACATTGCGGCAGCATCTGAATCGCGTGATTGGCTAGGTGACACCCGGCGCCGCGACGTCTGCCGATAGGCGGTCGACAAGAGGATCTGTCGATGCAGATGCTTGACGCTCCAACCATGCTCGATAAAGTCGACGGCCAACCAATCGAGCAGTTCCCGATGGGACGGCATGCTCCCCGAGCGTCCGAAGTTTCCGAGGGTCTCGACGAT
>CAIXSC010000222.1 GCA_903921945.1 uncultured Planctomycetaceae bacterium | reverse complement strand
CCGTCGATCGCGGCAGCGCCAATCGGCTCGCCGCGGATTCACGAGTTTGTCTTCAACCACACCGGCACGGACACGCGCGAGTTCGTCGAAGTGATCGCCGCGGCCCGCGCGGACCTCAGCGATCTGTTCCTCGTGCAGTTGGAAGGCGACCAACGCGGCGAAGCGGCGGGGCTCGTCAAGTCCACGCAGCGACTCACGCGCGCCGACGCGAACGGCTTCTGGACGACCGGCTCGCTTGCCGATGTCTTCGAGAACGGCAGTCTCACGGTGCTGCTCGTGAGGGACTTCACCGGAAAGACAGGAGACGATCTCGACAGCGACAATGACGGGCAGCTTGATCGCCAACCGTGGCGGGAAATCCTGGATGGCGTCGCCATTCACGACGGCGATGCTCAAGACCGACATTACGCGCAGCCCGTGCTGGGACTCGAGTTCGCTCGCGGATTCACGCCGGGCGGCGCGTCGCGATTCACGCCATCGCGGGCTCTGCCAAGCGGCTGGCTGCGCAATGATTTTGACGGCGAGGGACTGCCGGGCATGAGCGGCACTCCCGAACGTGGCGAGGCCCGCAATACGCCGGGCGAACCCAATCGGGAATTCGCGTTCGCCGCGAAGGAAGCGGTCACGATCGCGGGTATCCAAGGCGCTGCGCATCGTTCGCCGCTGGCCGGTCGCGAAGTCGAAACCAGCGGTGTCGTCACGGCGGCGACGAGCAGCGGATTCCACATGCAGTCGTTGGAACCGGATGGAGACGAGGCAACGGCTGAGGGCCTGTTCGTCGCGACCGGTCGGCCAGTTCCGGCGAAGGTCGGCGATCGAGTGTCCGTCACGGGGATCGTGCAGGAACCGGCGGCGGTTGGAGAACTCAGTGTCACTCGCATCGGAACGCCCGTCGTCCGAGTGCTGGGTGTCGCGCCGCTCCCGCGTCCAGTGCGGCTCGGCCGAGGCGGCCGCCTGCTGCCGACCAAAGTCATCGACGACGATCAGCTCGCCGCATTCCAGCCCGCCGATGATGGAATCGATTTCTTCGAAAGCCTGGAAAGTATGTTGGTCGAAGTGCCGGAGCCGATGGCGGTCGGCGCGACGAATCGATTTGGCGAAATGGTGGTCGTCGTCGCTGGTGGACTCGATGCCGGTCCGCGAACCGTGCGCGGCGGCTTGCGAGTGGCCACCGGTGACTTCAATCCCGAACGGGTGATCGTCGACGACGTGTTGACTCCAAGGCCGCCGACCGTGGGCGTGGGCGACAAGCTGGCGACATTCTCTGGCGTTGTCGATTACGCCTTCGGCAACTACCGGGTTCTCAATCGCGAACGGCTCGACGTGGTAGCGCGGGCTGCTGTGGCGGATGCCGAGGCCGTTCCACCGGCGCTTCTACCTTCGCCGGCAACAACAACGACAAGGGCATCGACGGACGAACGATTGAGGATCGCGACGTTCAACGTCGAAAACCTCGCGGCGACAGCGCCGGCCGCGAAAATGGAAGCGGTCGCCCGTGTCATTGCCGCCGGTTTGGGCGGGCCGGACATTGTGGCGTTGCAAGAGATCCAAGACGATAACGGCGAGGTCGATGACGCCACCGTGTCGGCTCGCGAGACGGGACGACGGCTCGTGGCGGCCATCGCGCGCGTCGGCGGGCCGGTGTACGCATTCAGCGACCTGCCGCCTGCGAACAACGCCGACGGCGGCGCGCCGGGCGCGAATATCCGCTGCGCATTTCTCCACCAACCGGCTCGCGTCCGGCTCGAGACGGCCCGCTTGATACGTCTCGGCGCGGACGATCCGGCGTTCGCCGACAGCCGCAAACCGCTCGTGGCTGAATTCATTGCGGGAACTCGTCGCGTGGTGTTGATCAATTGCCATTTCGCCTCGAAATCGGGCGACGATCCGCTATTCGGCGCCGCACAGCCGCCGGCTCGGGTCAGCGAGCAGCGGCGAATCGCGCAGGCCAAGGCCGTTCGGCGGCACGCGGCCGCGACGGCGGCATCCGATCCCAAGGCAGGCGTGATCGTGCTTGGCGACTTGAACGACTTCGAGTTTTCGGAGTCGCTAGCGGCGCTGCGGGAAGACCAAGGCTTGGAAAACCTGATCGAGACCGTCCCGGAGGCGGAACGATACACCTACAACTTTCAAGGAAACTCGCAGACGCTCGACCATCTGTTGTCGGTTCGCGGCCGCTTTCGCGCCGCACGCCTCGAGATCTTCCACCGCAACGCGGACTTTGCGACCGCATCCCGAGCCAGCGACCACGATCCGATCGTGGCCGAGCTGGTCTGGTAACTCTATTGCATGCTTGCTTGCGTGCGTCTTCGCTTGCGTGCGTCTTCGCTCGCTTGCATCTTCGCTCGCTTGCGTCTTCGCTCGATTGCATGCTTGCTTGCGTGCTCGCGTGTTCGCTCGATTGCGTCTTCGCTCGCTTGCGAGCTGCGAAGAAAGTCCGGTGACTTGTGCGAGCTGTTGCGGCTACGAGCGCTGCGGCTCGATCGCCGGGGCGGAAGTCGGACGAGCCCGCGGTCGGTGCGCCTGATCAAATTGGATCAATCGCCGGTGCCGCGAGCCAAGACAGCGACGAACACACTGGAGGCGCGGGCGCGAAGCAACGCGGTTGCGGCCTCTTTAAGCGTCGCGCCGGTGGTCATGACATCGTCGACGAGCAGGATGCGTTGGCCACGCACGGCGTCCGGGTGACGGACCGTGAACGCTCCGCGGACGTTTTCAGCCCGCTCGGCCGGCAGCAGCATGCCCTGCTTGCGAGTGCGTCGTTGGCAGGAGAGCCACCGGGTGCGGCAGGGAAGCGAAAGCCGATCCGCAAGTCGTTCGGCGAGCAGTTCGGGACCGCTGGTGCCGCGAGTCCACCGCCGCCACCAGTGCGACGGCAACGGAATCACGACATCGCACTGCTGCTTCCACCCGAGCGGTTCGAGGCGGTCGGCGAGCACTTCGCCCAACTGGATCGTCAGCGACTCATAGGCGGCTCGTTTGGTGCGCAGGACCGCGTCGCGCAGCGAACCGCGGTATTCGCCGAGCGCGATGGCGGCGCGAAACGGCAGCTTTCGCCGGCGGCATTCCGGACAATGTCGCGGGTCGGTGTACCGAGGCAGCGGCGCCGCGCACCGCTCGCAAACCCGTTCGGCGCGATATCCAAACGCCGCGCGACATTCCCCGCAAATCAACCGTTCGGCATTCCGTTCGTGGTGCCCGCGATCGTCGCCATCGCTCCACGGCAGATCGCACACCAAGCATGTGGGTGGAAACAATAGATTGGCGGCATGATGGCCGCTCGTGGCCGCCTGACGTCGCAGCCGCTCCATCCACGCTTGGGTCGTCGCCATCCCGGCCGCCATGCCACCGACCACGGCGACATACAGTTCGGCCACGCTGTCCGCGGCGGTGCGAGCGGAGCACCTTCCGAGCACGCGGTCGGCGGCATGGCGGGCCCTTTGCCTCCATGCGCGAAGGCAGTCGAACGTCGCGGCAAGCCGCGGTGACGGTGGACTTCGGGAATGCCCCACCGCGGGCTGCGGGGGAGTGACAGGGGAAATCGGCGGCCGTTTTCGGGTTGAACCGCGTCCGACGGCCGATTCACGGTCTTGACGCGGCCGGCGACCCGTAGGGCGGTGACGGCGAGACATAACGGGGCTCCTGAACGGCGAGACACCTCGGCGGCGAACTCGCCCGGGTAGGAAAGGCACGACAACGCCACGAACGCCAAACCTTGCCCCGTCGGTCCGGCCTTCGCGATTCTGCTTGTCGCGATTCTGCTTGTAACCGTAGCGCTCGGTCGACCCAAGTCAACTCGGCGGCGCTTCCCTATCGCGCGACGGCCGCGACGGCTAATATGCCAAGCCTTCCCGGGGCGACCGCTTCGCGGCGCGACCAGACTTGTTCTTGGAACCGATCGAGCTACCCATGCTGCGTCTTCGTCCTCATAAACACATGGCCTTTGTCGCTCGTCACCCGTGGGTGCTGGCGAAATCGCTCGAAGAGCCCGCGACGCCGGTCGCCAGTGGCGCGGCGGTGGATGTCGAAGGCGCGAACGGGCGGTTTGTCGCCCGCGGGATTTACAATCCGCAAAGCCACATCCGAGTGCGGCTCTACAGTTGGGACCAGGCCGAGCCGTTGGATGCGGCGTTCTGGCGTCGGGGCATTGAACGCGCGGTGCGGCTGCGCCGGGAGCTGGGTTACGACGACCCGGCTGGCGCCGCGCGTCTTGTGTTCTCCGAATCGGACGGTCTGAGCGGCTTGATCGTGGACCGCTACGGCCCTTGGTTGGTGGCCCAAATCACGGCCCTGGCCGTCGACTCGCGGCTCGAGGAGATCCTGCCGATCCTGGCGGAAGTCACTCAGCCGCGCGGCATCTTTGTTCGCACCGACACCAAGATCGCGGCGGCGGAGGGGATGGCTCCCCGGGACGGTTTGGCGTGGGGCGAACCGCCAGCCGGACCGCTGTCGATCCAAGAAAACGGATTGTCGTTCGCGGTCGATTTGCTGGGCGGCCAGAAAACCGGGCTCTACTTGGATCAACGCGAGAATCGCCGCGTAGCCGCCCATTACTTCCGTGGCCGCGATGTGCTCGACATGTGTTGCTATGTGGGCGGCTTCAGTCTCGCGGCCGCGAAGATCGGCGGCGCCCGGCATGTCTTAGGGATCGATGCCAGCGACAAGGCGGTCGAACAGGCGCGCGTGAACGCCGCCGCCAACGGAATCGAAAACGCCGAATTCCAGACGGGCGAGTGCTTTGAAACGCTGGAATCGCTCCGCGCGTCGGGACGACGCTTCGGCGGAATTGTGCTCGACCCGCCGCGTTTCGCCGGTAGCCGCCACGGCGTCGATCAGGCCCTGCGGGCCTATTTCCGCCTCAATCGACTGGCATTGGAACTGCTTGAGCCGGAAGGCATTTTGGTGACCTGCAGTTGTTCCGGCCGCGTCACCCGCGAGGACTTTCGGCAAATGCTCGCTGGAGCCGCGCAAAAGGCGGGCCGCGACCTCCAATTGCTGGAAGCCCGCGGCCCATCCCCTGACCATCCTGTCCGTTTCAGTTGCCCCGAAACCGACTATCTCAAGTGCTACGTCTGCCGGGTTGCCTAGCGTTTCACCGGGACACGGAAATCGAGCTGTGACGTAAACCGAGCGTTGACGTAACGTTAGCGTTGACGCACTCGGAGCGTTGACGTAACGGGAGCGTTGACGTAACGGGAGCGTTGACGTAACGGGAGCGTTGACGTAACGGGAGCGTTGGACGGGTTCGTCGTTCACGCGCCGCGTTACGGTCGCAGCCCGCCGAGCTCTTCCGGGTTCACCTTGCCGTCGTTGTTCTTGTCCAACGCCTTGATCAACGCGGCCGCCTTGTCGATCTCCTCACCGCTCAACTGGCCATCCCGGTCGGTGTCGAGCACGCCGAACAACGCGGGGACGAACGGCCGAAGCCCGGCCGGCGGCGCATTCGGCGCTCCGTTGGGTGCGCCGTTGGGTGCGCCGTTGGGTGCGCCAGGACGGCCACCGCGCATCGCCTGCAATCCCCGCTGGAACTGCTCTTTGCTCAGCGCTCCATCGCCGTCGCTGTCGAACCGTTCCAACAACCGGCCGAACATTTCGCGTCGCTCTTCGGGGATTTCATCCCGAGTCAACTTGCCGTCGCTATTGCGGTCCGCTTCGGCGAACATCCGTTCGGCGGCGCGGGCCGCCATCTCGGGGTTCGGCATTCCGCCGGGGGCGCCAGGGGTGCCTGGCGCGCCTGGAGGGCCTGGAGGGCCGACGCCGCGGGCCAGGGCCGCGAACGCTTGCCGCAATTCCTCGGCATCCACCGAGCCGTCGCTATTGCGGTCGACGCGATCGAAGTTTTCCCGCATCCGCTCGGGTGCCTCGTCTTTATCCAGCTTTCCATCTTTGTTTCGATCGAATCGGTCGAAGACATCGCGTGGGTTGGGGAGGTTGCCACGCGCGCCAGGGGCCCCGGGCGCGCCCGGGGCGGCAGGCGCTTGTTCGACCGGCCGGCCGCGCGAGGCGGCGGCGAATTCCTCGCGGCTCAATTTCCCATCGCTGTTCTTGTCGCCTTCCCGAAGCAACCGCTCGAAGAGGCGGCGGCGCGGTTCTTCCACTTCGTCTGGCCCGACTTGTCCGTCCTGGTTCTTGTCCAAGCGGTCGAACAACGAACCCGATTCGGCCGGCGCCGCCGCCTCGGGCGCACCTGCCGGCTTGGCCGCTTCTTGCCCCAGCAGCGTCGAGCCATCGTGGCTCAAGCACAGTCCGCCGGCAGCCAACAGCGCGATTCGCGCAGCCTTCACGGTCGCTTTCACTGTGGCGTTCACCGTGACCTTCACGGTGGCCTCACGCCAACGATGCGGGAATTGCCTAGTCATCGTTCGGGACTCCTGGTTACGTAGTCTGCTTCACTGGTCAAGTTAAACCCGCTGGGGAACGGCGAGTTGCAGAAAAACTGATCTTGCTCGTTGGGAACCGATTTCGCTATCCTCCCCTCCGCCTCCCGTGGAGCGCGTCGGGTGAACGGGGCGGAAACGCCAAGTAGCTGCCGCGAACCGATTGGCTTTCGTGGGGATCTCGGCACGGATCCGGATTTTTCGAATTTAATCGTTAGTCGGGCAAACCCGACGCCTATAGTGTACGTAGAATCAGCATCTGGAGGCGGCACCTGCCGCAGCCGGTCCCATCGAACGGACTCGATGAGCGTCGGAAGGCCGAAAGGCCCGTTTTCCGCCAGAAAGTGGCGGGTGCGGTCGAGTGGCAAGCCCGCGACTTGAAGAAAATGTGAAGTTGCTTCGCAGTCGGCACAAACGTGCTTGGTGCTCGCCAACAATACAGGAAGTCTCAAAAGCGTTTGGTTGCAATCGGTTGAGGATCGCTGACGATAACCTGGGTGTTAGGCTGGCAGCGTTCGCGATGTCATCTCACCGCCACGGACAGCGACAGTACGACACGGATTGCGACGCCGACGACAACAGGTGATTCAACGAATTCAAAGGGAGCGCCGCCGCTCCTGGTAATCCGGTTACTCTCGCTCGTTTGGGGACATCGACCATGCAGATTCACGGACCGACTCACCTTCACGGGGCCCAGCCGCTTAACGCCCCGCACCGCGTCGCCGCCAGCCGAGCCCCGGCCGAGACCTCGTACACGGCCCCAACGGACACGGTCGAGTTCTCCTCGGAAGCCAACCTGATCAGCCAAGTGCATCACCTGCCTGAAATCCGCGCCGACCGCGTCGCGCAGTTGCGAGCGGAAATCGCCTCGGGCTCCTACGAAACCGAAGACAAATTGGACGCGGCCCTCGACCGCCTCCTCGACGAATTGGCCTAGCCGCTTGGCCGGCACGCCCTAATCTGAAACCCCGCGGTTCCAACCCCTGCCGCGGAGCCTTCCACCGCGGTTCCGCCCTTCACCGGGCGGGACCGCGGTTTTGCTTTATTTCCGCCCTTCCGACCCGGCGAATCGCGGCCTACACTACAGGCAGGCATGGGGCGGATAGACGGGCGAGGCGATCGAGACTATGGCAGATTCTTCCCTAGGCAACGTGTCCGTTTCCTCGACCCCGCTCGAGCGTTTCGAGGAATTCCTGCAAAGCCGGGGCAAACGCATGACGCGCCCCCAACGCTTGCTGATCGACCACGTCTTCCGGCAGCATTCCCACTTCGATGTCGACATGCTGCTCGACGAACTCCCCCAACGCAGCGATTCAGACCACGTCGGGCGAGCCACCGTTTATCGAACCTTGACGAAATTCGTCGAGGCCGGCCTCCTCCGCGCATTCACGCTCGACGGCCGCACCGTCTACGAACACGACTACGGCTACCCCCAACATGACCACTTGCACTGCACCGAGTGCCAACGACTGATCGAATTCCAGAGCGACGAACTGATCCGGCTCCGCGACGAAGTCGCTCACAAGAACAACTTCCGCGTCTCCGGCCACCGGTTTATCATCTCCGGCATCTGCCACGATTGCGTCCAAGCCAAACGACGCACCAAACGCAAAGTCGATTTGGTCTAGCTGGCTTGCCCCCGGCGGAACTCGTATTCGCCCACTCGGAAGTTGGCGTAACTTCGAATAGCCGTGTCCTCGAGCAAATCGACGGCACGCCAGCGGTCGCGTTGTTCCGAACAGGGACGCCGAGAAAGCCCGTTCGCACCCACGCGCTAAACCTTCAGCTCTTCCGCGGATGAAACCGTCGAACGGGTCTCGCGTAAGAGCGGTTCCACAACTTCCGCCAGGAACTCGTCGACCTGTTCAGGCGCTCGACCGACGAAGCGGCGCGGGTCGAGCGTTTCGGCCAAATCCGCGGCGGCGAACGCCGGGTCCGCGGCGATCCGCGCCAGCAGGTCGTTCGACAGCCCCTCCTGCTTCACCTGCCGAGCGGCTTCCAGGCTGTGAACCCGAATCCGTTCGTGCAGATCTTGCCGATCGCCTCCGGCCGCCACCGCCGCCATCAAGATGTTTTCCGTCGCCATGAACGGCAATTCTTCCGCCAGATTCCGCTGGATCACCTTGGGGTACACCACAAGCCCAGCCGCGACGTTCTGATAAATCGCGAGAATCGCATCGACACCCAGGAACGCTTGCGGCAGCACAAGCCGCCGGTTCGCGCTATCGTCCAACGTGCGTTCCATCCACTGCGTAGCCAGCGTTTGAGCGGCGTTTTGCTGCAGGCTGATCACGAACCGGGCCAGTCCACAAATCCGCTCGGCCCGCATCGGATTCCGCTTGTAAGCCATCGCCGACGAACCAATCTGATGGGCCTCGAATGGCTCTTCGATCTCCTTGCGGCTTTGAAGCAACCGCCAGTCGGTCGCTGACTTGTGGGCGCTTTGCGCGATCCCGGAAAGCACGTCGACGGTTTGCGAGTCCACCTTGCGCGAATAGGTCTGCCCGGTAACCGCGTAGGTTTCGGCAAATCCCAACTTCTCCGCCACCCGCCGCTCCAACTCCCGAACCTTGGCATGGTCGCCATGGAACAATTCCAGGAAGCTCGCTTGCGTGCCGGTCGTGCCTTTTACGCTCCGCGCCCTGAGCGACGCCAGTCGATGGTCCACCTCGGCCAAGTCCAACACCAGATCGTAAGCCCACAAACAAGCGCGTTTCCCCACCGTCGTCGGCTGCGCCGGCTGCAAATGCGTGAACCCCAGGCACGGCAGATCGCGGTGCCGTCGAGCGAACTCGCCCAACAATCGGATCGACGACGCCAGCCGATCCCGCACCAACCCCAACGCCTCGCGAATCAAAATCAGATCGGTGTTATCCGTCACATAACAGCTCGTCGCGCCCAAATGAATGATCGGTCGCGCCGCCGGACAGACATCGCCAAACGCATGCACGTGCGCCATCACGTCATGCCGCAGCTTTTTTTCGTAACGCGCAGCGGCGGCAAAATCGATGTCATCGACATGGGCCCGCAGCTCGGCGATTTGCGCCTCTTCCACCGGCAAACCCATTTCCCGCTCGGCCTCGGCCAACGCCACCCACAGCCGCCGCCAAGTGCTGAACTTCCGCTGGTCGCTCCACAGCCGCGCCATCGGCTCCGAAGCGTAACGGCTAATGAGCGGGTTCTCGTATCGATCGTGATTCGACATGTCGATGGTCAATCGGGAGTGAGTAGTTGCTGGTGGCTAGTTGCCAGTTGCCAGTGGCCAGTGGCCAGTGGCTAGTGGCTAGTGGCTAGTGGCTAGTGGCTAGTGGCTGGTTGCTGGTGGGTAGTTGTTTGTTGTCCTTCGGTGGGTGCCCGATTGGGAGGGGCGACTGCCTTTCAGCACGTCCCATGTCCTGCTCGACGGTCAGTCCGTCGACATTGAACATCCCCCGTTACCTTCATCCTTCAGCCTTCATCCTTCCGCCTCTATCTCCTTCGCCATATACGCCTGCAGCACCCCGCTCTCCGTCGAGTTGAACAGCGCCATCTTCCCGTCCGGCGAGCAGAACGGGTGCATATGAATGGCCTTCTCCTGCCGCGGCTGCGGCGTCAGCAACTGCCGCACGTTGACCAGCGCGCCCTCGGGG
>CAIXSC010000221.1 GCA_903921945.1 uncultured Planctomycetaceae bacterium | reverse complement strand
TCTTTCCAGGTGTTCGGCTTCGTATGCTTACGGCCCGCATGGTGCCACTCTTTTCCGAACGCGCCGCCGCCGCGGACATGGGCGATCGCGAGCACGCCGCCACGTTCGAGCCAAGCGAGATCGGTGGGGTTGAAGCGCATCGAGGCTGTGAAGCCGTATGCGCCGTAGCCGGAGAGCAGCGTGGGGCTGGAACCATCGCGGCGCAAGTCGCGGCGATGGATGATCGACAACGGCACCTTCACGCCGTCATGGCTCGGGACAAGCACCTCGGTCGCCATGATGGAATCGGGCGAGTCGAATTTTCCCTGCGGCAACAGTCCTGTGTCGGTCAGCTTGCCGGAGTCGGGATCGAACGCGTAGAGACGCTCGGCCCGCGTCCAGGATCGCGTGCTGACAAACGCGCCCGGCAATTCCGCGTTCGCGGCGACCACCGTGCCCGATGGTTCGTCGTCGGGCAAAGCCAGCGGTTGCGGAGCCGCCCCGTCGACGTATGGAACGCGCAGAATGCGGTCGGGCACGCCTTCCAAAACGCCGACGTAGAGCGCGTCGCGGGCGGCCGCGAGCGAATTCACCACGTAGTTTCCGGGAGGAACGACCACGGCGGCGGTCGCGAGGTCGGGCCGCGCGAGCGACGTGCGCACGACTTGGAAGCGTGGAGCGTTTCGCGCGGTCAGCAGGTAAATGTCGTCGCCATGCACCGCGAAGCTCGTGACCTCATCCGCGCGATCGCACACCTTCGTCCATCGAATGGCGGGAGTGCCGAGCGACGATTGCTCGGCGGCGTATAGCGTCATGTCGGTCTCATCGCCATGGCGAACTTGTCCCACCACCCACTGCGAGCCGGCGGGAACGATGACGGCGGGAAAATCCATCTCGGCCATCGCGGGCGAACCCGGCGCGCCGTGCGCGAACAGCGGGATGGCGCCTTCGGGATCGCCACCCAGCGTGTGCCGAAAGGCTTGCGTGAATTTGAAGCCTTCGGTGGGCGGCGCGTTCGAAGCGATCTTGCGCCGTCGACTGTAGACGAACGAATCGCCGTCGGGCAACCAATACGGCAGGGCATACTCGGCTTCGATGCGGTCGATCGTGTCGGGGAGATCGCGTCCAGTCGCTCGGTCGAAAACCTTGAGCGTTGTTTCTTCGGAGCCGGACGCGGCGAACCCGTAGATCAATCGCTGGCCATTCGGGGAGACGCGATAAAACGCGATCGAGAAGTGCGACTCGGGGTCGGTCTTCGGGAACGTGTCGGGGTCGATCAATAGCTGCTCGACACCGGTTCGCCCGTCGCGAAAGTAGATTTTGGCGACGTTTTCGCGCGCGGCTTGCTTGAGATAAAACAGGTGGCCGCCGGACGTGCGGGTGATGCTGAAAATCGAGTACGGCCGGCCCGCATCCAGTTCCACGATCCGCGCAAGTAGCTCGGCGCGGCCCGGAAGCGCTTCGAGCTGCCGCTGAGCGTACATGGCCTGCTCTTTCGCCCACTGCTGGACGGCCGGCTGTTGGAAATCCTCCATATATCGATAGGGGTCGGCGACTTTTGTCCCGTGGTAATCGTCGATCACCGTTTTCACGGGCGCGCTCGGACGTTGTGGCGGTTGCGGAAGGTGTGGGGATTGTTGAGCCATGCTGGATTGCCAAGTTCCACTGGCGATCGCGAGCGCCGCGACGACAGTCAGAGGGAAGCGGTTGATGAAGTGCTGCATTGCGCGTTGCGGATTGCGGGTTGCAAATTGCGGATTGCGAATTGCGGGCGGAGCGGAAGGGCGGGACGGGTTTCGCCTCGGATTTTAGCCACGGATTGACACGGACCAACACGGGAAGACAGGGAAAGACATTGAAAGGCGATAGAAAGACACGGACAGGCGATCGAAAAACATGGAAACGCGATAGAAAGGCACGGAAAGGCGATGGCCGCTTCGGGGCGATTGCTTTTCGGTGCTCTTAGGGGGCCCCAGCCGGGCGTCGCAGGAAACGGATGGCGAGCAGGATGCTGACCACGGTGCCGGCGATCAGGCCAGCGGCCAGCCAGGGACGGTATGCCAGCCACGCGACAGCGATCGTGGCCAGCGACAGCCCCATGGCGATAAGGAGCGAGAACGCGAGGATGCCGCCACGCGTGAGCGAACCGAAGATCGGAATGAACGAGGCGAAGACGGCGATCGGCCTGAGGATGACGCCGATCCCGAACGCCATCATCAAGTAGCCACCGCCCCTCAGCATCCATGTCAGCATCGTGTTCTCCGCTTCCAACTGGCCCACCATCGCCGCCGCGGAGAGTGTGCCATATTGCAGCCGTTCAATCTGAGTGCCGAACCCTTGGGCTTGCGTGGACTGCCAAGCGCCCAACGTCGAGTTCGCTTGCCCGGCAATCACGCTCACGACCGCCGGCTTGACCACCTGCCACTTGATCCGCAGGTCGCCCACAACGGGGTGGGCGGGATCGGGTTTGGCGCCCGTCGCTTCGTTTGGCAGATAGACCGTCTGGTCGGCCACCAGGGCTCGGTCACGGTCCGACTCGGGGATCTTCAGCTGCTCGGCGATGGGCAACGTTTCATATTCGTTCATCTGACCGACGAGCCCCGACGACAGCGTGAACGCCCCGAGCATCACGCGGTCGGCGATTTGTTCCATGCGTTGGAAGCGCCACGAGTGCGGATTCGCGTGCCCTTCTTCTTTCGCGAATTGGCGGGAATCGATCAAATCGCTGGACCAGCGTTGGTCGTAGGTGTAGGTCGTTCGCGTCTCCGTTCCGCCGCCGACTTTCTCCCGCGTCTCCTGCCGTTTCTCCTCGCGCCATTGAAACATCTCGACCGACCGGCGCAGCTTGATCGCTTCGACCGAGACGGCGAACGCTTCGTCGGCCAACGTCTGATTGGCCGAGGCGGTACCGGATAGATGCACCGGCTGGCCTTCATGCTTTTCGTCCACGCGGTCGGACTCGACCGAAACGACGGCGCCTTTCAATTCGGTGAGCGCCCGCGCCGTTCGCACCGATCGGCCTTCGTTCCAGGTGAGTAGAAAGAACGAGCCGACAAACAGCGCCAGCCCGAACAGCACGCCCACCACCGAGTCTTTCAGGCGGCCGAACCAGCTTTGGTGAGTCACCGTGGTGAACGAATCTACCGACATGGAGTCGCCTCGCGGAAAACGGGCTGAAGAACGCGGCCTCTGAGCCGGAGGCCATGGTAGCCTGAGATCGCCACCATGCAACCCGATCGTTCAGCGCGTGGTCAGTGCCGCCGTTCCGCGGAAAAAGGCCGATTCTTGGGGTTCAGAACAACGGTAGAGGCGTGCCGGAGCAGAGTGGAAAGGGGCGGCCCTGGCGGTCATGGATCTCCAGTCGCGAGTCGATGCCCAGGGCGTGGAAGATCGTCGCATGAAGATCCTCTGGACCGCATGGCTGATCGGCCGGCGCGGAGCCGCTGGCGTTCGAACGACCATAGACTTGCCCGCCCCGGACACCACCGCCCGCGAACGCGATCGAGTAGCAATTGGGAAAGTGATCGCGGCCAGTCGCCGAGTTGATTTGAGGCGTTCGGCCAAACTCGGTCATGATGACCACCAGCGTTTCCTCCAGCATGCCACGCTCCGCGAGATCCTGAACGAGGCTGGAGGCCGCTCGGTCCAGCGGCGGTAGGAGGTCGTTTTGCAGTCGCCGGAAATTGTTCCCATGCGTGTCCCAGTTGTCACCCGATGAGCCGTTCAAATCGCCCGCGGAACAGTAGACCGTCACCAGCGGCACCCCTGCCTCCGCCAACCGCCGGGCTTGCAACACGCTACGGGAACAAATGTGGTCGCCGTAAGCCTCGCGTATTGAGCGTGGTTCGCGACGGAGGTCAAACGCCGATCGGACCGGCCGGGAAAAAAGCATATCCATTACCCGTTCGCGGTCTTTCTGGACGAGTTTCACGGACTCATGATTCCAGCGGTCCAACTGGGGGTCTTGCAAAGTGGATAAGAGATCGCGCCGCGACGCCAAACGGTTTTCGTTGTCACCGGCGG
>CAIXSC010000220.1 GCA_903921945.1 uncultured Planctomycetaceae bacterium | reverse complement strand
GCGTCATCAATTCTTTGCCGTCGGGTCCCAGAATCACAGCTCGACGTCCAGCGGCGAGCCCACTCCGCGGGCTTCGGCGACGAGCCGCCACAGCGCATCTTTGGCAAGCGTGACGGTGTAGGTGTCTGCGTCGTAGGGCAGTGCGAGCGTCCCGGTCACGCTGGCGGGCAATTGGGGCAGGGCGAGTCCGCGACCGTCCACCGGTTCCACGAGATCGGCCGAATCGGCCACCTGTAGTTTCCACGGCATGGTGCGGCCGATCGGAGTGTCCCAGCGATATTCAAATGTATCGCCAGCGTCGGCGGGAATCGCAATGTCGCGTTTGACCGATTCCAGTTGAGCGGCGCCAGTGGCGATTCCCCAACCGAGAAACTCCACGGACTGCGAGGTTCCCCGTTTGCCGGCTGCCGGAAACGCGGCAACCACCCGCGGCTCCGCGTTCAAGAGCAGCCGGTAGACATACGAACGGTCCCCCGCAAAGTCGAGGTCGTGCAGGCTGAGCGTGTACGTGGTGCCGGCTTCCGCGCCAAACGTAGCTTTCAAATCCGTGCCTTGCGTGTCCGCGATATCCAGCACCAACCGCCCGGCGGCGTCATGGATTTTCACCATGCCGTGCAGTGGCGAACCGATCTGGCGCGCGATCAACTCGACGGTGACCGGCCCGTTCGTCGGCACTTGAAACGCGTAGCGATCGATTTCCTCAATGCGTTGAATGCGCCCCGATATGGCGACCGGCAAAGATGGCAAACGCTGCGGTTCCGCAGCCGCCAAGCCGTTGAGGGACGGCTCGATGCGTTGCGAATCGGGCCGAGCCGGCGATTGGCGCGAAACGTCTTCAACGACTTGAGTGCCACCTCCGATGTGGAGGAATCCGACGGGCGAGGCTCCGTTGGCGTTCGCGGCTTGCCATTTCACAATTCCTGGCGCGATGTCGGCCGGAATCGTCAACTTCGCCGGGAATTCACGCGGCAAGGGCCACGCCGGTCCGCGGGCTTTCGCACCGAACCAATAGGGCGGGTCGGGCACCAGCACGGGCGTTGGCGAGCCAGACAATTCGAGCTTGATCCGCGGATCATGCGCGAAGAGCTGCATGTCCGGCGACCAATCGTAGCCCCCGAGCACGACATCCACCGTCGTTCCCGGTTGGCCGCCCGCCGGATGGACATAGCCGATCTCCGGAACAAGCTGCGCGAAGAGCGGTCGTGGAGCGGCGATCGTGGCGGTGATCGTGGCTGCGATCGACAACGCGGCGATAACCACGACGAGCCGCGTCGTGGCGAACGGTTTGCGAACCATGAAGCACACACCTTGGCTAGGCGAGTAGGCCAGGGATCATCTTGCCGCCATCAACGAGCGGCACCGGGCGCCCCAGCGGATCGTCATACGTCTTGTGCGAATCGATGCCCAACAGCGAGCAGACGGTGTGGAGCAAATCAGCGACGCTGATCGGATCGCGGGTCGGCGCGGCCGCCTGTTTATCGGTCGCGCCGATAATCTGGCCCGGTCGAGTGCCGCCGCCGGCGAACAAGATGCACTGCGCCATCGACCAGTGGTCGCGGCCTGCCTGGGCGTTCACTCGCGGCGTTCGTCCCATTTCGCCCATCATCACCACAAGGGTACTGTCGAGCAATCCACGTGCTTCGAGATCGTTCACCAGCGCGGCGAACGCCTTGTCGGCGGGTGGAATTAAATCGCCTTGCAAGCTGGGGAAGCAGTTGAAGTGAACGTCCCAGCCCGGCGCATCAACTCCCACGAATCGACAGCCCGCTTCGACCAGCCGTCGCGCGAGTAACGCGGACTGGCCGATCTGCGTCAGACCGTAGTCCTCGCGGAGCTTTTCCGGTTCCTCGCGGACGTTGAACGCGCGACGAGCCGCCGGCGAGGTGATGAGGTCGTACGCTTTGGAGTAGTACGTCGACATGGCGGCCGCGCGGCCTGCGCGTTGGCGGTCCTTTTCTAGTCCCGCGAGCATCCGCTGGCGGCGGGCTTGCCGCGATGCCGACAAGCCTTCCAACTGTCCGAGATCCTTGACTTCGAAGTCCGGCTGGCTTGGGTCGGCTTCAATCACAAACGGAGCGTATTCCGCGCCGAAGAATCCCGGACCGCCGGCTCCCATCGGGTGCGGCATGTTGATGTACGGTGGAACCGTGCCGCCAGCCGACCCCAGTTCGCGGGCCACCATCGAGCCGAGCGACGGATACAGTTCGTTGGTGGGAATGGGATGTTCACCATCGGCGAACGTTGGCCGCCGTCCGGTCATCACGTAGTGGTAGCCGGTGGCATGGCCGTTGTCGTTGTGCGAATGGCTGCGAACGACGGTGAATTTATGTGCGATTTTCGCGCAGTTGCCGCAATGTTCCGTGAAAATCGTGCCCGGCACGGAGGTGGAAATCGGCGCGAACGGGCCGCGAATCTCGACCGGCGCTTCGGGCTTTGGATCCCACATGTCCTGCTGCGGCGGTCCACCTTCCAGAAAAATGAAAATGCACGACTTGGCCCGCGCCCGCCGCCCCGAGGGTCCGCCGGTTTCCTCGGCCGCCAGCATCCGCGGCAAGGTCAACGCGGGCAGCAATCCGGCCGCTCCAAGCCGCAACAAATGACGCCGGCTCAGACCGTCGCAGGTCCGCGAAGCCTTTCCAGGCAGGCGAAAGCTCAACATGGTCGGCAACTCCTCTTCATCAATGCACGTAGAGAAATTCTTTGGAATTCAAGAGTGTCCACAGGATATCTTCGACCGCTTCGCGCCGCAGGCGTGACTCGGCGGCCGGTTCCGATTCGTTCGTCATGGGCAAAAATGCTTGCCGCGCGATTTCCAACTCGCTGGGCCGCGGCCGTCGGGCCAATACCGCCAAGTAAACCTCTTCAATCAACTGTTCGGTGGAACGCGGCGAATCGGCCCATTGCCGGGCCAACCCGGTCCGGTGCGTGATCTTGGCGTTGATCTCCGGCGAATTCATCAGATGCAACGCCTGCGCGATACTCGGCTCGTTGCTTCGCTCGCATTCGCAGACGGTTGCCCGAACCGGCCGGCCAAAGATGCGGAAGAAGTACGACGGCATCCGGTTGTCCCAAACGTCGACCGCGCGGACGCCAAGTGGCCAGCCGTTAAACTTCTCCGGGACGCCCGTCGTTTGGCAGACGGCGTCGAGCAGCACTTCGGCGGGAAGCGCCTTGGGGGCGGCGTGCGAGAAGTGTTGCCGATCGTCTTGGTTCCCGGCGTTCGTTTCACTCGAAAGCTGGTAGACGCTCGACGACAGCAAGGTGCGGGTGAACGCTTTCAGGTCGAAGCGGACCTCTTTCAGATGGGCTTCCAGCGCCGCTAACAGCGGTTCATTGGTGGCCGGGTTGGTGTCGCGCAGATCGTCGATCGGTTCGACCAGTCCTCGGCCGAAGTAGTGCGCCCACAGCCGGTTGGCGATCGCCTTGGCGAAAAACGGGTTGTCGGGCGTTGTGGCCCAGGCGGCCAGCACTCGGCGGCGATCCCGTTCGCCGGTGAAATCGGCATCCGCTCCGCCGAGCACGCGGGCAGGCACCACGACTCCACTTCGCGGATGTTTCGCGTCAGTCCCCGGTTTCGCGACAATCGCCTCGCCGCCCTCCGGCAATTTCTTCGTCGCGACCCCGGTAAAGAAGCCGACGAGCCCCGCATAGTCGTCCTGTCCCCACCGTTCGCTCGGATGATGATGGCACTGAGCGCATTCGATCCGCACCCCGAGGAACAATTGGCTGACACTGCGGCTGGCGAGTTCCGGTTGATCGACCGCTTTGAAGAATGCGGCCGGACTCTCGCTCTGAATCGGACCTTGCGCCGTCAAAATGTCCCGCACCATCTGGTCATACGGCCGATTGGCGGCAAACTGCCGTCGTAGCCAGCGAGTCAGCCCGACGGTCGCCTGCGGCGTTACTTTGACCTTGTCCGCTCGCAGCAAGTTCGACCATTTCATCGCCCAGTACGAGGCATACTCGGGGCGGTCCAGCAGTTCGCGAATCAGCCGATCACGTTTGTCCGGCGCGGGATCATCAAGGAATCGGCGGGCTTCGTCGGCCTTGGGAAGCGTTCCAAGAACGTCGAGATAAACGCGGCGCAGAAAAGTGGCGTCGTCCGCCAGCGGACTCGGCGGCAACCCCATCTTGGCAAGCTTGTCGCCCACCAAGCGATCGATGAAATTGCGTTCGACAGGACGGGTCACCGACACGGCTGGACGAGGCAACACGAATCGAGCGACCGCGACATGACCTTGGTAACGCACCAGCACGGCCGAGTCGCCCGGCACATCGCTGGCCCGCACCAGTCCGCTGGCATCGACATCGGCGACAAACGGCGCATTGGAAACGAAATCGGCTTCGGCGGTCACGCAACGCCGCTCGCCCTTCGCATCGATCGCCGTGACTCGCAACTGCTGGCTGCCCTCCGCCGCAATCACGACCTCGCGCGGCTCGACCTCGATCGCGATGACGGGCCGCTCATCCGCTGACTCGCGAGGAGCGCCGGCCGCAATCCAGCGGGCCAAGCGGCGATGGCCCGGGCTGTCGTCTTCCAGCTTCAGCCCGCCACCGTGCGGCACTTGGGCGGCTCCTTTGGCGAGCAGCAAGCTGCGTTCGGGGCTGGCCACCATGATCCGGCGGCCACGGCCCGCCCGGACAATCGCTTCGTAGTCCGACGCCGCATCGAATCCAAACAGGCTTAGTTTGAATCCGGCTTGCCCCTCCGCCTTGCCATGGCATCCGCCAGAATTACAGCGTGACTTGGTGAGAACCGGAAGCACTTCATGGGCGAACGACACCGGCACCGGATCGGAAAACTTGGTCACCGTCAACGGCACCCGCTTGGTGGCGCCCGCCAGTTCCACAACCAGTTCCGTGACACCATCGGCCAGCGGAGTGACCCGCCCCTGCGCATCGACCCGAGCGACCGCTGACGAGCCGATCGAATACCGGGCTTTGCGAGTCGCGTCCCGCACTGTCGCACCATCGGTTTGCGTCACCAGCACCTGCTGGGACGACTCCGGGCGGTCGATCACGATGCTGGCGGGGCTTACTTGCCAATTCTGGCCATGGGCTACGCCTCCCCACGATGCCGCGCCGATGATGGCAACGAAAACCACGACGATGAACAGACGGGGAAGATCAACGACGGCAAGCGCCGCCAAGGGCGACATGACGTGGCATCCGCACCGAGGGGCGATCGCGATGACTGAGCAAGCACTGCGCATGACAGGCGTTCCCGAGTGACTCGGTGTTCACGGACAGGGAAGCCGGCATTCGATCCGCGAGAATTCACGCGTGACTTCCCGTTCTCTCCCCTCGATTCTAGCCGTCCTAGCTGACGCATCCAACAGGCTTTATGCCACACCGCCTTAAAAAAACACCCGCAAAAATGATGGAACCGGCTACCTGAGTGGTGGGATCGGGCGTGGTGGAATTCGGCGTGGTGGAGTTCGGCGTGGTGGAGTTCGGCGTGAGCTGACGGGTACCTCCTCTTTGTACGACGGACATCTTGTCCGTCGCCGCTGGAGGCGGAATTCGCCACCGCGTCGCGATTGCGGTTGGGAGGCCCGGCCGTCGCCTACGGCTCGGCGGTAAACGAGGAGGTCGGGTGCAGGCGTTGCCGAGTGGGACTCGATCGTGGTGAACCTCCTCTTTGTACGACAGACATCTTGTCCGTCGCGAGCACTTCGAACGCGTCGCCTCGGTTCGAGCCACGCTCAACAACCAAGGTCACCGGGCAGACGAAGGTCGCGGCAATCTGTGTACCACGAAG
>CAIXSC010000219.1 GCA_903921945.1 uncultured Planctomycetaceae bacterium | reverse complement strand
TGAACTGGGTGATTTCGAACTCCGCCCGCAACGCCGCCAGCGTTACGTCGATGGAGAACAAGCCAAAGTCGAGGCTGAAATTGACGCCGCCGTAGATCCAGCCTTTGAAACTCGTGTTCGTCAGTTCGACACCAACCCCGCCATACAGCGTAAATGGTCCCATACCGATGTCGAAATTGATCTCGCCGCGGAATTTGAACTGCCCGTTCGAGCGAACATAGCCGCTTACATCAACATCGATAACATTAAAGAAATTCAGCTTCAGCTGCTCGATTTCGATCGAGAACACGCCGTTCTCGACGCCGATCGAAAGATCGCCTTGCATCTCGAAACCGAGCACCTTCACCGTGGCGCCGATGTCGATCTTAAACGTCGACCCAGGGATGGTTTGGCTGTTGACGGTCGCCGGCGCCGAACCGGTGTTCATGACGAACGTGAATTCGCCCGAAATCGACACAAATGGAATCTCGATGTTTCGCACGCCCATGGCGATGTAGGCCGCGAAGTAGTCCGAGCGGATTTTCGCCCCGCCCGACAAGGTGAAGGCGTCGAAACCGGCCAAATCCACTACGCCATCGAATTCCAGATCGAACCCGTCGGCGGCGAATTGCATCGCCAAGCTGCCCCGAACCGTGAACGCTCCGCCAATCACGATGCTGCCGCCGACGAACAATCGCAGCGAGTTGGAAGGCAACGACTTGTTGACAAAGCCATCGATCTCGCCCGTCTGCTTGTCCACGTCCAGCGTTCGAACCGTTTTCGCCGTGGGCGTCGTGTTCACCTCAATGATGAATTGGCCGGTGATTTCGAGTCCCGCCCCTGAGATGCCCGCTTCGAGCGCGATGCTTAAAGTGCCAGCGACCCCATCCGTGGCGACAATGATGTTCCCGGAAACGCCAGCTTCGCCGAAAATCCCCAAATCAATCGTGGCGCCGACGAACAAATCGACTTTCGTCGAGGAGACTTCAAACCGGAATTCACCATGGAGCGTCAGCACGGAGGCCAATTCGAGCGTGCCGGAGCCCATGATCACAACGTAGAAACCGGCCGGCCCCTCCCCGCCGTCGAACATGGGCGGACCGGCTGTGATGGTGAATGTGTCGGTGCCGGCATTCGAACGCAATCCTTCGGGCAGCGTGTAGGTAATCGCCTGCCCCGACGTGTTCAGCGCCAAGGTCAAATCGGCTGTCAGCGTCAGCTGCGGCGGTCCGACAGTCAGCGATGCGTCGATCCGCAGCGCGACATCCGTTCCTGACCAGTACGCCAAGCCTTCCACGTCCAACGTCAGCACGTCGACTCCCGCAGGTCCGACCTTGGCCTTGCCGTTCAAATAGGCTGTGAGCACGGGCCCCGTGGGCTTAATCTCCGCCCGGAACTCAAAGGCGCCTTCGATCCTCGCCACCTCCTCGATCTCCACCTTCCCCGCTGCGAATATCCGGGTGGTCCGTGGAGGAATCGATTGGGACACCTTGCGATTTGTCACCGTGGATGTCGCGTAATCGAAGGCGTAACGCTCGACCGTCGCGGCGGTGCTCGTGGTATTCAATTCGATCTGAGCGGCTGCAAAGAAGCTGGCGGGGCCAAGGTCGAATGCGGCAGCCAACTGCAAGGCGCCGACAATTCCTCCGGTGCTGATCTCCAGGGTGCCGTTTGCCGCCACGGCGCCGATCGGCTGCAAGGCTAGCACGCCATTGATATCCAAGCGGATGTGCTCGGTTGTCACCTCTATGCGCGCATCGCCTTCCACGGAGAAGACTTTAGCCAGCTTATAGCTTCCTTCGAGCTGCGCCACGAAATACTCGATCGGGGCGCCCGTCGAGTCATCCAACTTCGGCGGTCCTGCCGGAACGACGTAGCATTTCGCGGATTGGCCGGGCTCGCAGGACGGAAGAGTGGCAACGAAATCGCGGGAAGAAATGACAATAGATTGTCCGAAATCGGCACCTTTTGATCGGTCCTGGTCACGTTGAACACGATCCGACCGGCCACATCCAACTCCAGGACGTCGTCCAGTGGAGCGGGGAGTCCGTAGGACAACGACAGCTTCAGATCGCCAGCG
>CAIXSC010000218.1 GCA_903921945.1 uncultured Planctomycetaceae bacterium | reverse complement strand
TTGGCGCGGCGGGCAGGCCGGCGAATGGGGCGGGTTTTGGTCGGCGGTTTCAAGTTCCGCCGTTTTGTGTTCAGCATGGGCGTTAAAAGGTGGCGATCGCCATGCGGTCTTCGCGGCTTTATTGGAGATTTTTCGGCGTGGCGGCCGGATCGGCGTTGGCGTTGGCGGCTGTGTTCGCGGTGGTGTTGTTGGCGGGCGTGCGGCCCCTCGTGGCGTCACTGGCTCAACAGCGACTGCACGACGTGGCGGTCGCGTTGCGAACGCTCGCGGAGAGCTCGCTGCAGTCCGGCGACCGGGACGCTCTGCAACGCGTGGTGGGAGAGCTCAAGACACACGCTCGCGTTCGCTGCACCGTGCTGGACGCCAAGGGCAATGTGCTTGCCGATTCCCATGGCGATCCGCGGGAGATGGCCAATCACAGCACGCGTCCCGAGATCGTTCAGGCGAAATCGGAGATGGGGGTTGGAGTCAGTTGGCGGGAAAGCGACACACTGGGCGTCGAGTTCCTGTACGTGGCGTTGCCGGTCGACCGCGACCGGCGTTTGCTGGGATTTGTGCGAGTGGCGACCGAGTCGCGGCCCTTGAAGGCCGCTTGGAGTTCGCCGCTGGCGATCGGAATTGGCGGGGGAGCGGTGGTTCTGGCGGTGGCTGCGGCCTTCAGCCACATCGCGGTGCTTCGAGTGGTCTCGCCGTTAGAGCGGTTATGTGAGCAAGCCGAGCGGTTCGCGGCCAACGGGACAACGCGCGGCGAGGACGGAGCGGCGGCGAACGGCGGGTCGGGGGACCGGGAACGACGTCCGCATTTCGCCGATTCGTCGCGGGCGGTCGCGGCCATCGCCCGCAGTGCCGCGGACCACGCCGGCGAAGTGCGGTCGAACGTGGAACGCGACGAACTGGCGCGATTGCGATCGGCTTTCGAACGGATCCAAGGGGCGGTGGACGCGCAGTGGGCGGGGTTGCGCAGCAGCAACGAACGTCTGTTGGGGATGATGCGGAGCATGGAAGAGGGAGTACTCGCGTTGGACGCCGACGAGCGGATCGTGTTGATCAACGCGGCGGGCCGTCGGTTGCTGGAAATGGGAGACGCGGAGGTGGTCGGCCGCCGTCTATGGGAACTGACTCGGTTACGCGCGTTGCGGGACGCCTTTTCCGAGGCGATGTCAACCGGGCGGGCGTCCGCCAAAGAGTTTGAAACGACGGGTGTCGAGCGGCACGTTTTGACGCTGCGGGCGGCTCGACTGCCCGGCGCCCCGGCGCTCGGGGTGATGATCGTGCTGCACGATGTCACCGAACTGCGACGTTTGGAAAACCTGCGCCGCGACTTCGTCGCCAATGTTTCCCACGAACTGAAAACGCCGCTCGCCGCGATCAAAGCCTATGCCGAAACCCTGCGTCTCGGCGCGCTTCACGACGCGGAGAACAACCAGCAATTTGTCGCCCGCATTGAAGAACAGGCCGATCGCTTGCATCAGTTGATCCTCGACCTGCTCCATCTCGCCCGCGTGGAATCGGGACAACAGGCGTTCGACATCGCGGAAGTCTGTTTGCGCACGATCGTCGATGCGAGCTTGGCCGCGCATGCGGCCTCGGCGGCCGGTCGCCAAATCACGCTGGCCAGCGAACCGCCCGCCGCGCCAATCGATGTCATGGCCGACGAGGAGGGCGTGCGGACCATTGTGAACAACTTGGTCGATAACGCCATCAAATACACGCCGGGCGGAGGAAAGGTGACGGTCCGGTGGCGCCAGGAGAGCGGCCACGCGATCCTGGAAGTCCAAGACACGGGCATCGGAATCGCTCGCCAACATCAAGCGCGGGTTTTCGAGCGGTTCTATCGCGTCGACAAAGCCCGTTCGCGCGAGTTGGGCGGCACGGGCCTAGGGCTGGCGATCGTCAAGCATTTGGTGCAAGCGTTCGGCGGCAGCGTTGGCATCGATAGCCTGCCAAGGGTAGGCAGCACATTTCGCGTCACACTGCCGCTCGCGAGCCCACTGGCGGCGGCCGATGACAACTTCACGGATCCTTAACTCTTTTTTCACGGACCGGGCCTAAAACGCTCGCCGAGGTGTTGGCTGATGAAGCACTTGCAACGGGATATGGAACAGCTGCATCGCCACGTACTGGCGCTCTCGGCCATGACGGAGGAGATGATCGACAAGTCCACGCAGGCGCTCAGCGAGCGTCGCGGGGACTTAGCGGCTGAAGTCATCGCGGCCGACTCGGCCGTTGACCAGGCGGAAGTGCAGATCGAAGAGGAATGCTTGAAGATTCTCGCGCTGCATCAACCGGTGGCTGCCGACTTGCGGCGCATCGCGTGTGTGCTGAAGGTCAACAACGACCTGGAGCGG
>CAIXSC010000217.1 GCA_903921945.1 uncultured Planctomycetaceae bacterium | reverse complement strand
TTCGCCCCGCAGTCGGCCGTGTCGAGCGTGCAGTATTCGCCGGATGGCAAGACGCTGGTGACCGGCGGATGGGACAGCGCCGCGCGGCTATGGAACGCCGCGACCGGCGCGACGCTGCGCAAGCTGGAAGGGGCGCACAACCGGTTTGTCAACGCGTCGGCGTTTTCGCCTGACGGCCAGCGAGTCGCGACGGCCAGCGATGACGGGACAGCGCGGTTGTGGAACGTGTCGACCGGGGCGGTCATGCTGGCGTTTCGTGGCCATACGGCGGCGGTGGCCGACATCGCTTATTCGCCGGATGGGAAGCGAGTGGTTACGGCCTCGGCCGACAAAACCGCGCGCGTGTGGGACACGCTCAGTGGCGAGACCGTGTTTGTGCTGGCGGGACACACGCAAGCGGTGCTCCGCGCGGCCTACTCGGATGACGGGCGTTGGCTGATGACCGGCAGCGAAGACGGCGCCGCTCGGTTGTGGGACGCGGCCACCGGCAAACCGGTTGGCGAACCGCTCGCCGGCCATACGTCGGCGGTGACGGCGGTGGCGTTTTCGCGGGACGGCACGCGCGTCTTCACGGGCAGCAAGGACCGGACGGTCAAGGTCTGGGATCCGAAGACGGGTAAAGAGGTGCTGTCGCTGAACGGCCACGCTCAGGAAGTGACCGTGGTTGCGATGTCGCCGGATAACCGGCGGCTGTTGACGGCCGCGCGCGATGGTTCGGCCATCCTGTGGCATTCGGAGTCCTGGAAATCGCCGCCCGAAGCGAATCAACCGCAGAAGTCGCTCGCCGGACGTTAATCGGCCCCGAACCACCGGGCCGGCGGGGAACATCGCGCTCGCGAATGGCCGAGCGGCGAGCGAAGTGGAACGCGCGGGTTCGGGTCTGCCTTTTCCGCTTTTCGGCGAGGCGATATCATAGGACGCCGTAACGGACAGCGATTTTTCTTCGAGAAAGCCCAGGCGCCATGAAGACCGACGAACTCCGGGAGAAGTATCTCGCCTTTTTCGAGACCAAGGGGCACGTGCGCAAGCCGAGCGACGTGTTGGTGCCGACCTGGGATCCGTCCGTGCTGTTCACGCCAGCCGGAATGAATCAGTTCAAAGACCATTTTCTGGGCAAAGTGAAGCTTGAATTCACGCGCGCCACGACTTGCCAGAAGTGCTTGCGAACCGGCGACATCGATAATGTGGGGCGGACAGCGTACCACCACACGTTCTTCGAGATGCTTGGGAACTTCAGCTTCGGCGACTATTTCAAACGCGACGCCATTCATTGGGCCTGGGAGTTCCTCACAGCGAAGAAGTGGCTGGGCATTCCCGCCGACCAGTTAACCGTCACCGTCTATCTGGATGACGACGAGGCGTCCGATATCTGGCACAAAGAGATCGGGCTCTCGTTGGACCGGATCGAGCGGATGGGCGAGGACGACAACTTCTGGCCGGCCGGCGCGCCGAGCAAAGGGCCGGACGGTGTCTGCGGTCCGTGCAGCGAGATCTTCTTTCATCCCAAGAGCGGAAAGTCGGTCGAGATCTGGAATCTGGTATTCACGCAATTCAACCGCGTGGGAAATCCACCGAGCAATCTGCGGCCGCTGCCCAGCAAGAACATCGATACGGGCATGGGGTTGGAACGCTGCGCCTCGGTGCTGCAAGGCGTGGAGACGAATTACCACATCGACATCCTGTTGCCGATCGTCGAGTCGGCGGCGGACATTTGTTCGCTCAAGTACGACGCGGCGGATGACAACGGCCGTCGGCTGCGGCGGATCACCGACCATATTCGCGCTTGCGCGTTCGCGGTCCACGAGAACGTCAATCCGGGCAACAAAGAAGAGCGCTACGTGATTCGGCGGCTGCTCCGCCGCGCCGTGCTCGATGGCCGATTGATGGGCCTCCGCGAGCCGTTCTTATACAAATTGGTGCCGGCGGTCGCGGCGGCGATGCGGACGCCCTACCCCGAATTGGCAGGCACCGTCGAGCGGGTCCAGGGCGTGATTCGCAAGGAAGAAGAAAACTTCTTCGGCACCATCGACGCCGGTTTGGCGCATATCGATCGGATCTTCGGCGATCTGCAAACGGGCGGTCGAGCCGTTGTGCGGGGCGAAGATGCCGCACGGCTCTATCAGACGTATGGCGTGCCGCCGGAATTGTTCGAGCAAATGGCGGCCGAACGCAATTTCACCTTCGATTGGGCCGGCTTCCGCCGCGAAATGGAGAAGCATGGCGACGTCTCGGGCAGCGACCAGTTCGTGATCTTCAAGACCGGACCGATCGAGGCGTTGAAGAAGGCGCTGCACGAAACCGAGTTCCTCGGATACCAAGCCACGGAAGCGGATGTCGAATTCAAAGGCATCGTGGCTCAAGACCACCTGTGCGATGAACTGACCGAAGTCGGCCATGAAAAGCCCGTCACCGTGGTGCTCGACCGCACGCCGTTCTATGGCGAGAGTGGCGGCCAAGTCGGGGACAGTGGCGAGATTGTCGGCGACGGCTACCGCTTCCGCGTGACCGATACGCAGAAGGATGGCGATCTGTTCCTGCATGTCGGCCACTTGGTCGAAGGCTGTCTGCGAGCCGGCGCCCGCGGTTCGGCCCGCGTCGATCGCGCCCGGCGGCAAGGCATCCGTCGCGCCCACTCGGCGACGCACATTCTGCATTACGCCTTGCAGAAGAATGTCGGCCAGCACGCTCAACAGCAGGGTTCCAAGGTCGACGAGGACTGGTTGCGGTTCGATTTCGCCAATCTGTCGGCATTGACCCCCGAACAAGTGCAGGCCGTCGAGCGGGATGTGAAGACGCAGGTCGCGGCCGCCGCGCCGGTCGGATGGAAATATGTGCCGCTCGCCGAGGCGCGGAAGGCCGGCGCGATGATGCTCTTCGGCGAAAAGTACCCCGACCCGGTGCGGATGGTGTCGATGGGTGAATTCAGCCGGGAATTGTGCGGCGGCACTCACCTGGACAACACGGGTGAAGTCGGGGCGTTCGAAGTGGTCGTGGAAGAGGGCGTGGCGGCCGGCACTCGGCGGATCGTCGCCTTGACCGGCGCTAAAGCCGAAGCCCACGCGCGGCAAGTTCGCGAAGTGCTGGCGGCGGCGGCGGCACAGCTTGGCTGCGAGCCGCTCGATGTGCCCGCCGGCGTGAAAAGCTTGGTGCAGCGGGTTCGCGAGCTGCGCAAATTGGTGTCGGCCGGCGGCCGTGGAACGGCGGAAGAACTGGGCAAGTCGCCGAAAGACACGACGGCGTCGCCCACCTACGAGCACTTGCGGGGCGCGCTTCGAGACGCCGCGCGACTGCTCAACGTCGCCCTCTTCGACGTGGCAACTCGGATCGAAGGCTTGCGGGGCGAGGCCGAATCGCTCGAACAGCAATTGAAGCGGTTGGCGGAAGCCGGCACCGTCTCCGCCGAATCGCTGCTGGAACGCGGCGAAACGCTCGGCGCGACCCGCGTGGTCGTGGCGGAGACTCCCGGCGCCAATGCCAACCTGATGCGGCAACTGATTGATCAGTTGCGCAAGTCGAGCGCTTCGGTGGCTGTGCTGTTGGCCGCCGCGCAAGACGATGGCAAAGTGACGCTTGTGGCGGGCGTGACCAAAGACTTGGTGGACCGCGGCGTCAGTGCCGGCAAGTGGGTCGGCGAGGTCGCGCCGGTGGTCGGTGGCGGCGGCGGCGGACGCGCCGATTTGGCACAAGCGGGCGGCAAAGATCCGGCCCGCATCCCCGCGGCGCTCGACCAAGCAAGGCTGTCGATCCGTACGATGTTGGGCGGTTAATTTCCCGCTGACGGGGAACGAAAGCGAGGAATCTCGGCATGCGAACTTTTGGCGGATCCGTGGCGTTGGTGACAGGCGCGGGACGGGGGATCGGACGCGCGACGGCGAAGCAACTGGCGGCCGCCGGATTGCGGGTGGTGCTGACCGCGCGGTCGGTCGACGAATTGACCGGAGCTGTCGCCGAGATTCGCGACGCGGGCGGACAAGCCGCCGCCATCGAGTGCGACTTGGCGAACCGGCGCCAGACACTCGGTCTCATCGCGGCGGCTGCCGAACCGTTCGGGCCGATCGACATCCTGGTGAACAACGCGGGCGTCGGAAGCAGCGGCGACCCGAAGCCGCTCGCCGACTTCAACGACAGCTTTTGGGACTTGACCATCGAGGTCAACCTCACAGCGCCGTATCTGCTGTCCAAGCAAGCGTTGCCGCACATGCGGTCGCGCCGCTGGGGCCGCATTATCACGATCGCCTCGATCAACAGCCGGATCCCCGCGCTGCACGCCGGAGCCTACGTGGCCAGCAAACACGGGGTATTGGGATTCATGCGCACGTTGGCGATGGAGCATGCCGCCGAGGGGATCACGGTGAACTGTGTCTGCCCCGGCCCCGTGAAAACTCGAATGAACGACCTGCGGGTGCAGTACGACGCGCAGCGTTTAGGCCGTGACATCGCCACGCACGAGCAAGGCATGACACCAGTCGGTGGCCGGCTCGCGCCCGAGGACATCGCGCCGATGGTCGAGTACCTGGCGAGCGACGACGCGCGGATGATCACCGGCCAAGCCTACGACATCGACGGCGGTATCTGCATGGCTTAGGCACGTTTCTGGACGTCTGACACGGCTGACGTCTGACACGGCTGACGTCCGACACGGCTGACGTCTGACATGCCATCAGCGCCGCGCGACGGCCTGATGACAAGCGCCACGGCTGCACGAGCCTGACAGCGTACGGTGGCGTGCCGTATAATCCGCGCGTCGAGCCATCGAATCATCGGGGAGCACAGCGCGCATGTTTGGACCTTGGGATAGCCGGTACGCGATCGAGGATACCTCGGGAATCATCACGCCGGCGTTGGTGGTTTACCGGGATTTGGTGGAACGCAATCTGGACGAGATGATTCGTGTCGCCGGGAACGCGGCTCGGTTGCGTCCGCATTGCAAGACGCACAAGATGCGGGCGGTCGCGGAATTGGAGTTGAAGCGGGGGATCACGAAGGGGAAATGCGCGACGTTCGCCGAAGCGGAGATGCTCGCGGAGGCGGGCGTTTCCGACATCTTTCTGGCCTACAACCTGGTCGGACCGAATATCGCCCGGGCGGTCGCGTTTCGCCAGCGCTTCCCGCACACGCGGTTTTCTTGCACCGCGGACCACCCGGCCCCGATCGCGGCGCTCGGCGCGGCGATGGCGGCGGCGGGGCTCGACATCGACGTCTTGGTGGACATCGATTCCGGCCAGCACCGCACCGGGGTGCCGGCTGGTCCCGAGGCGTTCGCGCTCTGCCAGCGTATCGGGTCGACGCCCGGACTGAAGTTTGGCGGCCTCCATGTTTATGACGGTCAAAATCATCAGCGGGAGCGCGGGGAACGGGCGTTGGCGGTGCGGAACTGCTGGGACCCGGTCGCCAGCCTGTTGGAGCAACTGGAAGCGGCCGGTTTGTCGACACCGCGAATTGTCGCGGGCGGAACGGGATCGTTCCCGGTATTCGCGGCCATGACGGACCCCAGGTTGGAACTCAGCCCGGGCACGGTCGTCTTCCACGATTTCGGCTATCGCGACACGTTTCCCGATCTCGATTTCGTGCCGGCCGCGTTGATGCTGACGCGAGTGATCAGTCGTCCGACACCCGAACGTGTCACGCTGGACTTGGGATACAAAGCGGTGGCGTCGGATCCGCCGGCCGGCAACCGCTTGCTGTTCCCCGATTTGCCCGACGCGAAAGCGGTGCTGCAAAACGAAGAGCACTTGGTGCTCGAAACGAGCCAAGCGGCGTCGTTCCAGCCAGGAGACGAGATCTTGGCGATCCCGAAGCACATCTGTCCGACCTCGGCGCTGCACAAACAGGTCTTCGTCGTCAGCCAAGGCCGTGTCGTCGAGCGGTGGGATGTCTCCGCCCGCGATCGTTGGCTCACCATTTAAACCCGTCTAGTCCCGCTTCACCCCGCCGCGTCTCGGCGGCCATGCTTCGAGCGTTGACGCTTCGGTCGGTGAATGCTTGCCTCGTCACGCCTGGGGCATTTTTCCGGCGCGGATTTCCTTTTCCCACTGGTCGATGAGCGGCCAGTCGATGGCACAGGTGCCGAAATCGGGCATGTGAAGGTAAGACTCGAGGCGGGCGATGGTGCGGTCAAGCAATGCGTCATCTTTGCGGAAAATCGGTCCATGGCTGGGCAGCAGCCATTGGACGTCGCTGGCGCGAATCCGCTTCAGAGATTGGATGAAGTCTGGAATGTTGCTGCCATGGTGGGCGTCGATCGCGCCGACGCAGCCGTCGCGGTAAATGTTGTCGCCACTGAAGAGCATGTCGCCCAGTCGCAACGCGATTTGGCCATCGGTGTGGCCCGGCGTTAGCCAGATGCCGAGCGACAAGCCGCCCACTGTCAGCGTGTCCCCCTCTTCGAGCAAATGGTCGATCTTGACCGGCGGCATTTCGAGGTGGATATCCTGCGGGATGATTTCCGCGAAAGTGCGGAGCCGATCGCCCGCCTCCAACGGTCCAGCGGCTCGCGGATGCGCCGAAACGGTCGTCCGCAGCAGTTGCTTCGCCTTCGCCAACCCTTGGATGTGATCGACATCCGCGTGAGTCGCCACAATCGTCTTGCACTGCGACAGGGGGAAGTCGAGTTGCCGGATCAGGTCAACGATTTCCTCGACATTTTCGTCGTAGCCAATATCAATGAGGATCCACTCGTTCCGGTCATAGACCAAATAGACGTTGCAGCCCATCAAATGGCCAGCTTGGCAATTGATCTCGATGACGTGCGGGAATATCGGCTTGCGGGCACGCATACGGGAATCCTCGAGCGGTCGAAAAGCAAGACGCTCGCGGACAGCGTCCTGAGCGGGGAATTGTAGGACGCGACCAACGAAACCAGCAACCGCCCTTGACACTTGCTTGTCCACAAGCCGTTTCCCGCGAATGCGTTCGCAATCTCTTGCCGTCAACAGCCTCGCCACCCACCCTTCGCTTTGGAATCATCCCTCACAAGCGAAAGGAGCGGTCATGTTGCGGTGGCCCCCTTTTCGATGAGCGGCAAGCGGCGACAGGCGTCTCGCGGTGGCTCCCCGTTCGATGATCGTTGCCACGTCTGGCCGGTGGCCTCGACCAACCGTGTTACGAGGCGCGCAAGCCATCCCGGTAACTCGGGTACCGCAGCGGCCCAGGCAGCCGCGCGAGCAGCCGATCGCTGCGAACCCGTTTGTCACCGCCGGCGGCCCGTGTGGCGGCCGGCGCATCCGGGGCAGGTGAGGCGAACACAGGGGCCGGCGCGTTCAAGATCCGTGCAAGCTCCGCGTAGTATTCGCGACGCACGACGGGGTGGCCGTCCGCGACATTGAAGAGTTCGGGCGGTCGCACATGGTCGGCGGCCCAAGCGGCGATGGTCGCCGCGTCG
The DNA here is from genome assembly GCA_903921945.1 of uncultured Planctomycetaceae bacterium. GTDB lineage: Bacteria > Planctomycetota > Planctomycetia > Pirellulales > Pirellulaceae > CAIXSC01. The sequence goes on along the minus strand of CAIXSC010000217.1, from coordinate 4,980 downwards.
TCGATATGGATCAAATTAAGAAAACCGTCGGCCGGCGCGGAGATTGGCTCGCCCGCTTGAATGGAGGCGGCCTGGGGCGTGCGTCCAGGACCGTACAGCCCCGCGCATCTCAGGATGATCGTTTGGTCGCCATACGGCCCGCGAGTGAGCAGTTGCTCGGCTTCCAGACACGCCCGTCCACCTTCACGGGTCGGCACGCAGTCGGTCGATTCATCGACCCAGTCGCCATCGACACGGCCGTAGACCCCGGTGGAGCTGACGTAAACGAAACTCCGCAGACGGCTCGAACGTTCCCGCAACGCGTCGCAGCAATGTCGGAGTCCCTGGACATAGACGTCGTGTATCGAGGCCCCGGCGCCGCGATCGTAACCCACCGCGAACAGCACGGACTCCGGTGGCGGCAGCGACGCGATCGCGGTCGCGACGGCCGTCGGATCAAGAATATCGGCGATAATCGGCTGCCAGCCTTGGGCTTGGAACTCGGCCGCCCGTCCGGCCGAGCGCGTCACAGCGAACACCAAGTCCCCTTGCTCCCGCCACAACCGCGCCACCCGTTGCCCTAGGTATCCGCAGCCGACGACCAGTCGAGTGGTTGTCATGCGATTCTCGTTCCCCCCGGTTTGTTCCGATCGTCGTTCCGATGGTCGTTTCGATCTTCGTTCCGATCGTCGTTCCGATTGTAGTTTCGGTCGTCGTTCCGTCCCGTGCCTTCCCGTCCACGGGGCGGGGCGGTCCGTCCGTTGCTGAACGCGTTTCGCTCCGCCCAGCGCCGTGGCTGCTTAGCTTCGCGAGCTCCCCGAGGATTGCACCGCTCGATCACGCCGGATTGCGGGGCTTCTCGGCGGAACAATCGGCAAGGTCCCCTGAAGTGGCACCAGGAATTGTAGGCTGGCCGCCCATATAGGAGGACGAAAATCTGGCCAGCGAGCGTCGACTTGAGCTAAACTTACGCAACATTCGCGAGGCATCTCGGCGACAGGATGAGTTTTACCACGGATACGGATTAGGAGGTGACCGAATGAAGGCTGATGACGCGTCTTCGGTCGCGGGTCGAACCGCGACAAATCGCGCCGCGCTGCCAGCGGTTCCCATCCGTTCCCATCGGCGGCGATCCGCCATCTTGGCGGTTGCAGCTTGGATTGCCGCCTGCGGTGTCACGCTAGCCCAACCGACCTTCGTGCCCGCCCAGACGGGCAACGCGAAACCACCTGCGACCTCTGCCGCCACGACCCCGCTGCCGACTGCGGCGTCCGGGCAAGCATTGGCGCCCGCTGCTCCGGCCGGGGAAACTCCGGCCGCTGCGGACACGGCGGCGGTGCCGGCCGTGTTCGCGGGTGGCGTGCCTTCGGGCGTCAACGATCTGAAGGCGATGCAGGCCCACTTGCGGAAACTATCCGACCGCCTGCTAAGTGCGACAGTGGGAGTGCGAGTGGGGCAGGCTTACGGCAGCGGCGTGATTGTCGAAGCGAGTGGCTTGGTGTTGACAGCCGCGCATGTCGCGCAGCGTGCCTCGACCGACTGTGAAGTGATCTTGCTGGACGGCACGCGTATTCCCGCGCGAGCGCTGGGGATCAATCGAAACATTGACGCGGCCGTGATTCGGATCTCCAAACAAGGAACGTATCCGACGGTGGAGATGGCGCCGAAGGACACGATCAAAGCCGGACAATGGTGCGTCGCGACGGGGCATCCGGGCGGTGTCGAAAAGGGTCGCAAGCCGGTCCTCCGATTGGGCCGGATCCTCGAAACAAGCGACTCGGTGCTGGTCTCGGACTGCACGCTGGTCGGCGGCGATTCAGGGGGGCCGTTATTCGACGCGGGCGGGAGAGTGATCGGAATTCATAGTCGCATCGGCGGGATGTTAACGGCCAATTTGCATGTGCCGATCGACGGGTTTCATCGCAGTTGGGACCGGTTGATGTCCAGCGAGGAATGGGGCCATCTGCCGGGTCAAGCGCCGTTCATCGGCGTCCGCGGCGCGGCGGAGGACACGGTCGCGCGGATCACCGAAGTGTTTCCCGAAACACCCGCCGAGCGGGCTGGTCTGAAACCGGGCGACGTCGTGCTGAAATTGGGCGGCGAAGCGGTCACCGATTTCGCATCGCTCACGGAACTAATCGGCCGGGCGAATCCCGGCGAAAACTTGGCGATAGTCGTTCGCCGCGGCGAAGAACGGCTCGAACTGCGCATCGTGATTGGCAAGCGTTAACGCTCGTGCGGTTGAACGGCTCGCAGGTCGTTTGCGTCCTAATCAACTTGCAACTGGCAAACGATACAACCAGAATAACCGGCGTAAACTCTCCCCTCAGGATTACCACGCGGCAGGAGGCTGCGGCAAATGAAGCGAACTCTCGAAGATGATCCGCTCCAGTGCCTCTCGCCTTCGGATGTTGAAGTCGCGCGCCTCGGCCCCTCCTGGGCTTCGAGCCGCCACGGTGGCTGCCGCTTTGTTCGGGGCCGCGGCCTCGGGACTCGTCCCGTCTAGCCATTCGCTGCCCGCCAACCGGCTGCTGCCGTTCGCGGGATCTTCTGTTCACGCGCAAGAACGTGAATTGGTCGAGCGGAACGCGGAAGCCAACGGCACCGGAGAAGTGCGACGGTGGCTTGAACGGATGGCGGGGCTGCGTTCGAGCAATCCGCTGCAGCGCGATCACGCTTCGGTTCGCAACGCGTTTGCGGAGGTGGTTGCCGGTTGCCGCGAGTCGACCGTGCGAGTGTTGGTGGAGAACGCCCAAGTCGCACTCGGCACGGTCGTGGACCGCGACGGGCTGATCGCGACGAAGGCCAGCGAACTGCACGGCGAACTCGTTTGCGTGCTCGCGGATGGCCGGAAACTGCCAGCGGAAATGGTCGCCTCCGACGAAGGACATGACCTCGCGCTATTGCGGGTCGCGGCCACCGACCTCATTCCGATCGCCTGGGCGACCGAGGCGCCGGCGGTCGGCATGTGGCTCGCGACGCCCAACCATGAGCGGATTCCCGCCGCGATTGGCGTATTGAGCAACACGCCGCGGGCGATCGCTTCCAGCATTGGGTATTTGGGTGTGGGGCTGCATGACAGCGATGCCACGGTCGTGCAGGTTTTTCCGGGGTCGGCGGCCGATAAAGCGGGCCTTCGCGAAGAGGACCGAATCGCTTCGGTCAACGGCAAGGCGGTGGCGTCGCGGACGCAGTTGCAAGCGGAAATCCGGCGTCGTCCGCCGGGGCAAACGGTGGAGTTGGCCGTGCTGCGCGGTACGGACCGCGTGAAAGTGCGAGTAACGCTTGGAGATTCCCCCAGCGTCACGGGTGCCGAGCGAATCGATTTCCAAAACCGCCTCGGCGGACAATTGAGTTTGCGACGAGTCGGTTTTCCGAGCGTATTGCAGCATGACACGGTGTTGCGGCCGAACGAATGTGGCGGGCCGCTCGTCGACTTGGATGGCCGAGCCGTGGCGATCAACATCGCTCGGGCTGGCCGCGTCGCCAGTTTCGGCGTGCCGGCCGAAGTTGTCGTCCCCTTGATCGAAAGCCTCAAGTCGAGCAAGCTTGACAGTCCGGTGATCGCGGGCAAACAACTTCCCGCTATTGACATGACGTCGACCATGAATGTGTCGATGCCGTGACCACGGCCGGGGTCCGCTGACCGGTGCGTGCCGTGGCCGCCCGGCAACCTTTGGCGGGTGGCGGAGTCGCGGAAACCGCGGAAACGGAGCATCATCATGTCGAGCAGCCAACAAAAGCTGCGGGCCACCGTCCGAGAACTCGAACGGGAACTATCCGCCGCGCATCATCTCGACGCCGAATCCCGCCAGTTGCTCAGCCAAGCCGCGAGTGAAATCCACGAGGTGCTTCAGCGGCACGACGGAGAGAAAGCGGCAGTGGAAGCGGCGTCGGCAGCGCCTGTTGGCAGTGGTTCGCTGGTCGAACGCATGAACGACGCGGCCCGCCGGTTCGAGGCTTCGCATCCACTGCTCTCGGGTATACTCGAACAAATCGCCGAATCGCTCGGACAAATGGGTATCTAGAGCGTCTGCCAAACCCTTAAGTCTGAACGACAGCAAACAGAGCGAAAGCATACCGAGCCCTCTTCGCATCGGCTTCGGGGCGAGAAGTCCTTAGGACCGAGACTCGGCGCCGCGAAGGAGTCGCCGGGCGCCGAAGGAACCACCGGGCCCCAAAGTCGCCGCAACCTCTTCGCTTCGGGGCAGAGCGAAGCGGCGCAGCCGAGTAACGCTGCCCTGGGGTATCAGACAGACCCAAGGTCCATCGGCCTGAACGGTCAAGACAGACAAGCGGCAATGTCCCAATCTTACGTCGAAGTTCATAGCCGCAACGAACTGCCATTGGGGACTCGCTGACTGCACGACTCGCTCCCTAGGGAAGACGGCAGCGGCTAATAAAACCCATCCTCTTGGTACGACGGACATCTTGTCCATCGCCTCTGAGGCGGAATTGGAAGCGGGATTGGAAGCGGGATTGGAAGCGGAATTGGAGTCGGGATTGGAGTCGGGATTCGACACCGCGTCGCGAGTTCGGTTTGGAGGCCCGGCCGTCGCCTACGGCTCGGCGGTAAACGAGGAAGGCGGGGTGCAAGCGTTGCCGAGTGGGCTTCGATCGCGGTGAACCTCCTCTTGGTACGACGGACATCTTGTCCGTCGCGAGTCTGTCGAAAACATTGCCAGCCAGCCAGCCACCGGGCCGTCAACGGTCGCCGTAGCCGTCACAGGTGCAACTGGACGCGTTGGATCGGGTTGGCAACTTCGGACGGCCGCATCCCGGCAGGACGGGGCTTGCTTTTGCGACAACTGCCAGCCATGAATACAGCCGTCGCGCGGCCGCCTTGCCAGAGGCAGCGATGAACACAGAGCGAAGAGCGAACGTCGCACACTTGTCAAAGGCCGAGCGACCTGGGGAACCACTCGCGTCGACGATGGTCCACGCGTTTCGAGCCGGGCGGTACTGGCGGCGTCCCACCTGCTATCGGGCGCTCAAACGATC
>CAIXSC010000216.1 GCA_903921945.1 uncultured Planctomycetaceae bacterium | reverse complement strand
GGCGGTCCCTTCGGTGGTCGGCACACGCGCCGGCGGTCGATCGCCGGTTCCCGGGCGGACATCTGAAACCAAAGGCTCGGCCATGGCAGTTTCCTTTTTCGCGGAAGTTTTAAATCCGCGTAGGAAATCGTACGCATGTCGTTTACCCAAATTCAACGGCAACAAAGAAAGGTGTCGCGACAGAAAATCTGTCGCGAGAGTATCAGTCGCACTGTATCTGGTGCCTCCACTGATGGCAGCCAAATGTGTTGTTCGACCGTAAAAGATTGGTTTTGCCAGGCGTTCTTCAACTTTGATTCTCCGACGAGCGTGGCGACACCAGGCTTCTAAGAAAAATACTGAGCAGCGTCGCTCGGCGGGGAGCACGGGACCGGCTCGCAAGTCTTGGTCGGCCGCGCGGTCTACTCGCGGACCAGCACCAGGCGGAAACCGAGCATCGGGCCGCGGACATTGCCGCTTCCAGGGTAGCGGTTGGAGAGTTGGCTGTACCGCGAGTCCAGGCCCCAGGCGCCGCCGCGATAGACCCATTTCCAACTGTCCTCGAAGTTGCCGGTCGGCGTCGTTCCACCGGGGAACCGGGGCGAGTAGATGTCGGAACACCACTCCATCACCGAACCAAGACCGTCATGGATGCCCCAGGCATTGGGGCTTCGCGAGGCGACCGGTTGCAGTTTCTGGCCGGAGTTCCCTGCGATCCAGGCATGGTCCAAGAGCGAACGCGAATCAATGCCGGCTCCAAACGCGGATTGGCCACCCGCCCGCATCGCGTACTCCCATTCGGCCTCGTGCGGCAAACGCACGATCCAACCTTCGGGCAACGCTTTCGCCCGTCGCAACTGGGAATGCACTCGGCCGGCGAATACCGCCGCGTCGCTTTGCGTCACGCAATGCACCGGCAAGGCCTCTCCTCGATAGGGATGCCAGTGAAGCTCCTCGCCTGTCACCGCGGTCCACATCCCTTGAAAGCACTCGGATTCCATGATGGCGAATCCGCGGCTGAGCAACACGGGCACTCGACCACCTCCCACCGACGTCGTTGCCGCGTCCTGGGCCAGATGGACCGCCGCGTCTTGAGTGAGGCACATTGTCGAGTCCCATTCGAAGCTGCCGGCGGGGCACCAACGGAACGCGATCGGCAGTTCCCGCAGTCGGAGCGCCATCACGGTGCCCGCAGGCAACTGCTCGACCGTCGTTTGGTTCAAGAGTTCGCGGGCGTCGGCGTACTTTTCCCACGCCGTCCACTTCTTGAGATTGATACCGAAAGGGCCGGTTCGCCTCTGCAGTTCGGAGCCTTCCGCCCCCGTTTTCTCCGCCGCATCTCCCTCCACGCCATCGGTTTCCGCAGTGTCGTCTGGCGTGAAAACGGCAGCGATTCCAAGTCGCTCTTGCGGGCGAATCATCCTGATCGCCGCGTAGTTCGACGGCGACAACAAGTGAATCGCCGAATGGGCGAGCGTTCCCATCAACCCGCCCAGAATCCACGCGATACCGCCTAGAAGCATGGTAACCGTGAGAAAAGTGCCCATCATCAGCCGACGACCCGCCGCGCCCCAGGACTCGCAAGCCGCGTTCAGATGCCGTCGCCGTTCAACGATCCACTTCGCAACGCGTTTCATAAAGCTTTGCCTCCGATTTTGGCCCGCTTCCATCGGGATCGACGGTGCACGGTCCGTGAGCAGGAACGTATTCGCGGGCCGTAAGGAAATCTTGGCTAAGTGGCCGGATTTCGGACCATTTCGAACGATTCGAAGAACGCTTCCGCAGGGCCCCTACGGTTCGCCGGCGGCAATTCTGAGCCCCCCGAGTCATCGCGAACGCGACACTCCACCAAAACGGAGGGTGCTTGATTAGTTTATCCGTGGTATACTCGACTGTTGTGCGTTCGTCCAGGCAACTCCACCGCTATAGACAAGACGACGGCACGCACGGTTCCCATGAAGCCCAAAAAAATTCTTGCGTCAAAGCGGATGGCCATGCGTGGTGGAGTTCGCCCGCGGCCAGACTTTCCCGACGACCTGAGCCAGCGCGACAACCTGGGCACGCGCGACAACCTGGGCAAGCGCGACGACCTGAGCAAGCGCGACGACCTGAAGTAGTCGAACGGGCGGGGTATGTTTTCTCGCGGGGACGCGATTTTTCCCGTGTGTTCCGGGCGTCGACTGCCCTATAATGCGGCGTCGAAGTTCCGCGGCGACCTGGGAGGGCTTTTCGATGAACGAGATTGTGCGGCAAGTTGCTCGGGCAAGGTGGCGTCTGAATTTGGAACGGTTTCTGCGGGTCGCCCCGTGGATGATGTTCGCAGCGCTGCTCGTTGCCTGCGTGGGACTCGCAATTCCCAAATTCATCTTCTTGCCAGCGACCGCGACCGAAGCGGGCTGGCGGATTTGGCTTGCCTCGTGGACGGGCGGTTCGGCGGTGGCGGGGCTCGTCGCGGCCGTCGCCGCGACTTGGTGGAACCGTCGCAGCGACTACGAAGCGGCGGTGGAAATCGATCGTCGTTTTGGATTGCGAGATCGCGTCGCCAGTTCCCTGCTGCTGTCGGCGGAAGAACGCGAATCGTCGATGGGCGAGGCGTTGCTGCGGGACACGGCCCAACGGGTGGCGTTGGTGGAAATTCCCGAGCGGTTCAGCTTGCATGCCCGTTGGACGGCCGCATTGCCGGCAGCGCCGGCAATCGGTGCCGTGCTCTTGACGCTCGTGGCGAACGCCACCGCGCCGCAAGCGAGCACGGTGGCGTCGGACACGGCGGAAGCGCAGGTCCGGGAACAGATCCGCAAGTCGGCCGAGGAATTGAAGAAACGCTTGGAAGAACAGCAGAAGCGGGCCGTGGAGAGCGGCTTGGTCGACGCTGACGATCTCTTCAAAAAGCTGCAACAGGGCACGGACGAACTGAAAAACAAGCAAGCGATCGATCGCAAGACGGCGTTGCTGAACCTCAACGAGATGGCCAAAAACTTGCAGCAGCGGCGCGATGGTTTATCGTCCGCGGAGAGCTTGCGAAAGCAGTTCGAGCAACTGAAGAACATCGAGCAAGGACCGGCGGACAAGTTCAGCAAGGCGATGCAGCAGGGCGACATGAAGCAAGCCTTGCAGCAACTCAGCCAACTCCAAAAGGAACTCAAGGACGGCAAGCTCGATGAAGCTCAACGCGAGCAATTGACCAAGCAACTGGAACAGATGCGCGAGCAGATGGCGGAGGCGGCGCGGAACTTCGAACAAACCAAACGCGAGCTGGAGCAACAGATCCAGCAGAAGCAAGCCGCTGGCGAGACCGAAGCCGCCACCAAGCTGCAACAAAAGCTCGATGAGCTAAACAAGGAAAGCAAGCAAATCGAGAAGATGGAGAAAATGGCGCAGAAGCTCAGCGAAGCGGCTCAAGCTTGCAAGAGCGGCGATTGCCAGAAGGCGGCCGAGAAGCTGGGCGAACTCTCGGACGACCTGCAACAGATGCAAGCGCAGCTCGATCAACTGGAGACGGTGAACGAGTTGATGGATGAGCTCGCTGACGCGAAGAGTTCGATGAACTGCAAGCAATGCCAGGGTGAGGGCTGCCAGGAGTGCC
>CAIXSC010000215.1 GCA_903921945.1 uncultured Planctomycetaceae bacterium | reverse complement strand
GCTCCGCCGCCATGGGGCAGGGCGCCGGTCGCCTTCAAGAGCAGCAGGCTTCGGCGGGGCGACGCGAGTGCAAGCCGCCGTCCCCGCGCTTCACGTGTCAACGATTCGTGGTCAAACGCCGGCTCGTATCCCAAGAGCGACAAACGGAAGCCGTTCTGGCCGGTCGACTTCCCATGGCAGCCGCCACCATTGCAGCCATGCCGAGTGAGCAGCGGCACAACGTCGGTTTCAAACCCCGGCCGGAGCGGAACGGAGTTGGTTGCGGGTTGCCCTCCGACAGGCGCAGCCACGGTCCCAGTTGCCACGGTCCCAGTTGCCACGGTCCCAGTTGCCACCTTTCCAGTGGCCACGGACTCGGATGCGAACGCCCGCAGTGGTCCGCTACTGGCAATGACCCAGGCTATGAGCATCGCTATCGGCGCAACCCACATCGCGCTCGGGGCAAGCTGATTGGCCCGCAACGCGAGCGCGGCTGCGATGGTGACCATCGAGCCTTGGCGGGGCGATTGCGTCTTGGTCATTCGGTTATCTCCAAATCGAGCAGGCAACCGCCGAGATAAGTGGGCTGATCTTCGACCGTGCCGATCGCTTCCAGCCGCAGTCCATCGATGGGACCGAGCGGCGCGTTCTCGGTGGCGATAATTTGAATTTCACCGGTTTCGGTTTGGCTGGTAAAGGTCACTCCGCGGCCGCGGATTCCGCGGACACCGCCAGGCGCGGCGAGCTCTGTGTGGATCTTCCCAATGAAGCCGTGGCGGCGTTCGGCGGCATAGCGAACATGAATGACCTGCCCGCGGGCGATCTTCCGGGGAGTCCGTGGATCGATCGACATTTGAATCCGGCCGGGCGCGACTTTCGCGGATAGTAGATTGCTTCGCGAGGTGTATTCGGGCGGTTTGGCGGACCGGCGGCCGGATGTGGCGGCCGTTGTGGCCTCGAAAGGAAGCAGATCGGCCTGAATCGCGAAACTGAACGGTCCCTCGACCTGTTCCCCCGTGATCGACAGGCTTAGCCATCCGCGGTTCTCGCTGGGCGGCACGGTTGCGAAGCTCGCCCGCACGCCTCGCGGCAGTCCAATCGCCCGCAGCTCGATCGGCCCTTCGGCCCCGGCACCGCGACGCACATCGACGCGTACCTCCACGACGCTGTCCTGAAACAACGTCGGCAAGCGGGCTTCGAGGTCGTCGGTATCCGTCGCGTTTGGGGCGTTCGATGCGGGCGCCAGGGGTAACGCGGCGCGGCGCGTGTCGATCGGCGTTTCAATATCGGCTTCGATGAAGAGCGGGGCTTCGCCGACAGAAGCGATCGGCGCTCCATGAGTGGTACGAGCCACTCCGCGAGGATCGCCGTTCCTCGTCGCGGCCCCCGTTGCGGCTCGACGACGCAGTTCCCGACCGAAAACCTTGGCGACCCCGAGCCACTGGGGCACAGCGAGTTCGGTCGCGCCAGTCGCCGGCGTCGTGACGACCAACAAACCGCGATCCTCACCCGCACCAATCCAACTTGACTCGCTGTTCCAGCCTGACGGCAGGTTTTCGGTCACAACCCGCACCGGCCCCGTGAATCCATTGCGGCGATGCACGAGCACGTCGAGCATCACACGGCCGCCGCGAGCGGCTCGCAAACCGGCTCCGGGGTCGTTGCCATGGGGGACAACCGCCAAGCGAAAGTCCGCGTCCTCCCGTTGAAAGCTGATCCAGTACCGCCGCCGTGGATCAGGCGCTCCGCCGCCGATCGCATTGCTGGCGACCAAGTAGTACGAGCCATCGCGCGGCGCGGTGAAGCGTCCAGCCGGATCGGTGGTGTCGATCGGAAAACGCGGTCCGAGCGGATTCCGCGGCTGGTCCGCCAAATGCTGCAATTCGCGTCCCTCGGCATCCAGGATGAACAGTTCAAGGTCGACCGGCGCCCCAAGTCGTTCCGCGAATCCTTCCAGCCAAAAGACTTCGCCGCGTCGCGCCTCGAACGCGTACCAGTCCCGCTCGTCAGCCGCCTCCAGTCGACCCGCGAGATCGCTTGGCGCCGCCACCGTCCGCGCCTTGGCGGCCGTGTGATTGCCCTCGCCGTCCTCGATGATCGGCAGTTTGCCGATGAGTGGTTCGCCCACTGGATGCTCGTTGAGTGGAATCGCGAAAGGTTGCAGGCCCGAGGGCCAGCGAGCCGCGGCGACGTCCACGAACGCTTCGCGCGACGGCCGCAGGGGCGGCCAATCGGCCCCCGATTCCGCGAGTTCCAGAGTGCCATGGACGCGTTCGAGCGGCCCCGCGGCGCCGACGACCGCTTGACGCCGCGACTCGGCAGCCGTGCCGCCCAAATTGCGTCCCCACAGGTTCGCGGCGATCAGTCGTGTGTCACGAGGTAAGACCGCAGGCGTGGCAAAATCGACTCGCGGCCCCGCATCGATCGCGAGACGGTACAAGTAGTCGGCCCCGCCTAAAAAGGTCTGATCAAAAACCCGCACTGTGTACTCGCCGTCCGCCGGAACCAGAAAATCGATCCGCGGATCGACCGATGCCGAACGTCCACGATCGGACGCCACGCGACGGCCCGCAGCATCGACGATCTCCAGGGCGCCGCGCAGCGGCGAATCGATTCGATCCGCCCACAAATCGAACACGACCGCTTGACCCGCTCGACAGGCGACTCGGTAGCAGTCCACGTCCCCGGCCTTTTCCATCCGGCCATTCACGACGAGAGCGCGTACCGGCATCGAAGACGGTTCCAAGGCCGTGGCTTCGCTGGCGATCGTGCCCACCAACGTTGCCTGGGCTGGAGTCTCGTTGGGTTCCTGTTCGACCCGTTCGGCGGCCGGTGTGACCTGGAAAACGCGCGGACCACTGATGCCATCGCGGCCAATGACGCGAACATCTAGCCGATGCGCGGCCACATCCGCTGGAATCGACACTTCAAACGTTTTTGCGCTGCGCGGAATCGCGATGATGCGCGAATCGGCGAACCAGAGTCGAGGGGCGTTGGGAATGAGCGGAGCAGGGGAGGCGGGTGGATTCGAGACCGGAGCGTTCGGGGAGCCAGCAGCTTGCGCGGCGTTGACCGTCGCGGCGTTCCCCGTCGCGGCGTTGATAGTCGCGGCACTGCCAGCTTGGGTCGCGCCTGCGGGAGCGGCCGGAGCCTTGGGTGCCAAGCCGTCGAACGGAGGACCTTCGAGTGCGGTGCCGTCGATGGCGACGACGAAGGTTGTGCCCGCTTGGCCGCCTGCGGGATAGACACTCCGCAGCATGGGACGGGGTGGCTCGGCGGCGCGGATCGGCGACTCGATGAGAAACAGCCGTCCCACGCAAGCGAATATCAGCCCCAAGACCAGCACGCTGTGCGGGAATTCCGGAGATAGCCACCCCCTTGGTCTTAGGCACGGGCCGTACTGTCCAGGAGGAACACGCGTTGGAATCGCCTTTCGAGGCATGCGGTTCCTCCTGGATGTGGCCGACGCGGGGTGCGGCACGTTTCTTTGCCTAGTGTTTGTAGACCCGATGTTGCGGGCGGCCGGAGAGGATCTGTTCCTTGCCCCAGTTTGTCACATCGCGAAACGCGTCGCTGCGCACGAAACTGTGGAACGCCTGCTCATCCGACCACTCGCTGGTGATCAGATACGAGGCGCCGTCGGCCACATCTTTCCACAGCGTCGACCGGGTGTGTCCCGGAGCGGCGTTCAACGCCGCGATCACAGCGGCGAACTTGTCTTCAAAGTCGCGCTGCTTGCCTTCCAGCACATGGTAATTCATGCCAACGGTAACCATCGAATCAATCCTTTGCGGCTTGGCCGCGGCGGGGGCTCGTGTGAAGTGGTAGGGGCGGGCGCTCAACGCGACATGTCGCAACTGAGGCCGCCGGCGGCGGGAACGTAACAGTGTCGAGTATAGTCGGCGACCATGCGGTGCGCGCTGAATCGCCACGCAAGCGAACTGATCGAATTCATCATCCGCTGGATCCACCGGCGCGGCAGTCCATCGACATCGCGTTCGTAGAACATCGGAATCACTTGGTTTTCCAGAACGTCGTACAGCGCTTCGGCGTCGCGGCGATCGGTGACTTCATCCGAAACGTGACTGGCGCCGCGGCCGATTGCGAAGCCGTTGGCGCCGTCGTACGCCTCGGCCCACCAGCCATCAAGGATGGAGAGGTTCAGGCCGCCGTTGAGCACCGCCTTCTGGCCGCTGGTGCCCGAGGCCTCGAGCGGTTGCCGTGGATTGTTCAACCAGACGTCGACCCCCTGGATCATGTGGCGGCAGACGTTGATGTCGTAATCTTCAAGGAACACAACGCGATCTTTGAAACGCGGGTCATGCCGCAGGTTGGCAACGAACTGGATGAGTTGTTTTCCCGGCTCGTCCCGGGGGTGGGCTTTGCCGGAGATCACAAACTGCACGGGTCGGTGCGGGTCGTTCATCAGCCGATCCGCTCGATCCAAGACGGTGAACACCAATTTCGCCCGCTTCTAGGTGGCGAAACGGCGGCCGAATCCGATCGTCAGTATGTTCGGGTCGAACACATTTCGAGCCGCGTCGACCACATCTTCGCTCTCACCACGGCGGCGGGATTGGCGGCTTAGACGACGTCGAATGAAGGCGAGCAACAGGTTTTTCAGGGCGTTGTGGGTTTCCCACAGTTCCCCCGGATCGACCTGCAAGATGTGTTGCCAGACTTCCGCCTCACCCATCCGCTGGGTCCATTGGACCGGGAAATGCCGGTCATACAAATTCCACATCTGTTGCGCGAGCCAGCTCGGCACGTGAACGCCGTTGGTGATGTGGCCGATCGGCAATTCCTCTTCGGGGCGGTTCGGCCAAAGGCAGTGCCACATGCGTCGCGATACATGTCCGTGCAACGCGCTGACAGCGTTCGCGCGCCGAGCCACCTTCAAGCCCAGCACGGTCATACAGAACGGCTCGTGCTCGTTATGCGGCTCCACTCGGCCCAGTGCCATCAAATCCTGGTACGACACGCCCAACTCGTCGCGTAGCGGTCCAAGGTGCTCCTCGACCAAGCCGCCGTGGAATCGATCATGTCCCGCCGGCACGGGCGTATGCGTGGTGAAAACGGTCCGTTGTCCGACTTCCCGCAAGGCGTCGCGGAATGGCAAACCGTCGTTGCGCATGCGTTCGCGAATCACCTCCAACGGCGCGAAAGCGCTGTGGCCCTCGTTCAAGTGGTACACGCCCGGGGTAATGCCCAACGCCGCGAGCGCCCGGACACCGCCCACGCCGAGCACCAGTTCCTGGCGCACCCGAGTTCGCTCGTCGCCACCGTACAAGCGGCTCGTCAGTTCCCGGTCCTCGGGCTTGTTCCCTTCGACATCGCAATCGAGCAAGAAGAGACGCACTCGGCCAACGTTGACTTGCCAGACTTTCGCCAACAGATTGCCAGACCTGGTCTGGATCGAAACGGTCACAGGCTGGCCAGCGGGCGACAGCGCGGGCGCGAACGGCAGATTCTCGACTTTCGTGCCCAGGTACTCCTCGCGCTGGTAGCCGTTGGCGTCCAGTTGCTGCTTGAAATAGCCCTGGTCGTAGAACAGACCGACGGCGACAAGCGGCACGCCCAAACCGCTCGCGCTTTTGATGTGGTCGCCGGACAGCACGCCTAGCCCGCCCGAATAAATCGGCAACGACTCGTGCAAGCCGAACTCGGCGGAAAAATAAGCCACAGGCTTCCCGCCCAACACACCGGCATGCGTCGAGGCCCACGTATGCTTCCGGCCGACATACTCCTTGAGCCGCCGATAGGCGTGATTGATCCGGCTGTAGAGCACCATTTCCGCGGCGCGTACCGACAATTGGTCGGGAGTGAATTCATTCAGCAAAGCGATCGGATTGTGGTCGAGTTGCCGCCAGCGAATCGGATCAATGTCGCGAAACAGCGAGATCACTTCCGGCTGCCAAGTCCACCATAAATTTCGAGCCAGCGCCATGCATTTGTCGTGCAACGCCTGGGGACTCATCTCGCTGACCGGCTGCACTCCCTCCAACCGCTGCGGCGGTGATACGTCACGCAACGACATCCAGCTCTCCTTCCATGACGACCTGCGACGGTTGTTCCCTAACGGATCGGAAGTTTAACGAGCACCGCCTGTGCTCGAAACCCGGCAGTCGCCGTCCCCAAGTCGTCCTAGTGATATACTACGGCATCATGAACCCCCCGCCCATCCTCAGTCCGGTCGACGATCAGCTGGATGCGCTGTGCGCAGCGTTGGCCGCCGCCTCCACCGCCCGCGACGCCGTAAGCGCGGACGTGGCCGCCGACGCTGCCGCCAACGGAGTTGCCGGCGTAGCTGCCGATGTAGCTGCCGATGTAGCTGCGAACGGAGCTGGCCGCGAATTCCATCGCCGGCATCCTTGGCCGGCGCAGCCCTTGGCTTGGTGTGGACAGCGGGGCGTGTTTCGCTGGTCGGCGAGCTGTCATGTGGGCGGCGCGGGCTGGTCCGACGCGGATCAAATCCGTGGTTATCTCCGATTGGGGGAAGCGTGTTTGACCACGGCGTTCATCATTACCCAGCGGACAGCCGCGAGCACTCGACTGGCTGAGTCCGCGAATCACTCGCTGCGAGACAGGCTCTTGCCCGACTTGCTCGCCGGCCGCGCCTTTGCCACGGTCGCGATTTCACAGCTCACGACCAGCCGCCGGCATTTGGCAGCTCCGGTGCTGCGTGCTCGCGAGACGGCGGATGGCTACCTGTTTCATGGCTTCAGCCCCTGGGTGACTGGAGCCGCGTTCGCGGACTGGATCGCTGTGGGCGCGGTGCTCGACGACGGCCGCCATCTGTTGGCCGCCATCCCGGCCAACGTCGCGGGCGTTACGGTGGATCCGCCCCAATCGCTCGTCGCGCTCGAAGCGAGCCATACGGGACCGGTCCGTTTCGAAAATGTCGCGGTGGAACGAAGCTGGGTCCTGGCGGGGCCGAGCGACCAGGTTTTGCGGACAGCGCGAAGCGGCGGATCAGGAGGATTGCAAACCTCGGCGCTCGCCTTGGCCTTAGCAAGCCGCGCCATCGGTTTCTTGGAAACCGAAGCCGCGACGCGCGGCAACCTACAGCCCGCCACCGCGTCGTTACGCCGCGAATGGCAGGCGGCTCGCGACCAGTTGCTCGAAGAAGCGGGCGATGGCGCAACGGCCATCCAAGCCGAAGTGGCCCCCGGATTAGCGGGTGCAAGTCTCGCAGGTGGCAGTCTCGCGGGTGGCAGTCCGGTATCGCGAGCCGAGGCTTTGCGGGCGCGGGTCAACGAGCTTGCTTTGCGGGCTTCCCAGGCGGCGTTGGTCGCGGCGAAGGGCGCCGGGTTTGTGGCGGGGCACCCTGCGGGGCGCTGGTGTCGCGAGGCGTTGTTTTTTCTGGTTTGGAGTTGTCCGCCGGGGGTGCTCGCCACGCACCTTCGCGACTGGACGGACGGGTATTCGTGAACGCGGAGGCCAGCGTGTCCACGCTGGAAGGGACGGAGCTATGGAGCGGACCGAAATCACTTGGCATGCGCACGCGGTTTCCCGAGCGGATCGCGAGCGGCGGCATGGGCATCGAGGATGCGTGGTGTGGTTCACGGGGCTGAGTGGATGCGGCAAGAGCACGGTGGCGAACTGCGTGGATCAGAAGTTGTTCGCCCGCGGCGCTCAAACGTTTTTGCTGGATGGCGACAACGTCCGTCACGGCCTGAATGCCAGCCCGGCGATGCTCACGCAGTCGCATAGCGAACCGTTCGCGAAGCGGTTCGGCCTGGGGTTTTCGGCGGAGGATCGCGAAGAAAACATTCGTCGAATCGGAGCGGTGGCTGAACTGTTCGCGTCCGCCGGATTGATCGCCTTGACCGCGTTCGTCAGCCCTTATCGGCGGGACCGCGATGCGGTGCGCCGTCAAGTGGAAGAACGCGGGCTTCCGGGGGACTTCGTCGAAGTGTTCGTGGACACGCCGCTGGCGGTCTGCGAAGCCCGGGATCCGAAGGGACTTTACAAGAAGGCCCGGGCGGGTGAATTGAAAGGCATGACGGGAATCGATGATCCTTATGAGCCGCCGCTTGCCCCGCAATTGACGCTGGCCGCCTCCGAGTTCCCACCCGAACGGCTCGCGGATCAAGTCATCGCCTATCTCGAAAGCGCCGGGCTCTTGGCCATCCGAGCGGACGATTCCCGGTAGCGGACGATTCCCGGTAGCGGGCCGGCTTGCCGGCGACGACCGACCAGCGGAAACCGATGAGCCAGTTTGGCGACGCTCTGGCACCGCGAGACGACGACTCGCCGTGCCCAGCAGGACACTCGCCGGAATTTTTTCCAGCGGGATTAAGTTTTTTCGTGGAGCGGGTTCACGGATTCGTTATGCTGAGGGTCCTTCGCCGCTCTTTTTTAGGGGATTGGCAAGTCATTGGTGCTGTGGGGCGTGCCCTGAAAGTGCGGTTGGTGACGACCTGCTTTCGCTGGCGTTCGCGTGGCTGGTTGGCTCGTTCGTGCTGTTGGTCTGACGGAGCGGCATCCGCTGCGGGAGTGGCTCATGAAATCCGGACGGGAATCGTTGTTGACGATTGGAGAGCCGGCGCCATGGGTCGTGATCGGCTCGCGGCAGCGGCCGGATTTCAAGCTCGACACATTAGCCGGGCGGTTTGTCGTCTTGAGCTTTTTTTTGTCCGCCGCCTGGCCAGCCGGCCGGCGGATTGTCGACGCCTTCTTTGCCGCGCGAACGCGGTTTGATGACGAACGCGTGTCGTGGGCCGGAGTCAGCATCGACCCGGACGACGACCGGTTGGCACGGGTGCTGGAGTCATTGCCGGGGATGCGTCCACTATGGGATTTCCAAGGTGTGGCGAGCCACTTGTACGGAGCGCTGCGCGGAACGAACACAGCATCTGGCGCGGTCGCGGCCGCCATGGCCGGCAATCCGACCGGCGCTTACTTTCCCCATACGCTCTTGTTGGACCGACAACTGCGAGTCATAGAAACGTTTGCCTTCCAGGAGACTAAGGAGACGCCCGAGCGGCACGTGGCGCGGGTTTTGGAGGCGGTCGATCGGCTGCCCGAACTGGAACCACCGCAACTGGCCGTGCCGCAAGCCCCGGTACTGGTCTTGCCACGAGTCTTCGAACCTGAATTATGCCGCCGGCTGATTGCGTACTACGACGAGCGGGGCGGAGAAGATTCGGGCTTCATGCGAGAGCGGGATGGAATGACCGTTTTGATCACGGATTACAGCCACAAGCAGCGCCGCGATCAAGACATCGAGGACCCGCGTTTACGGCATTCCTGCATGGTGCGCATTCATGACCGCATACTCACCGAACTGGAAAGAGCCTATCAATTTCGCGCGACTCGGATCGAACGCTATATCGTCGCCTGCTACGACGCCGCATCCGGTGGCCATTTCCGCCCGCATCGGGATAACACAACCAAAGGGACGGCCCACCGACGGTTCGCGGTGTCGCTGCATTTGAACTCCGGCGAGTATGACGGGGGCTATTTGCGGTTTCCCGAATTCGGGAACCGCGTATACACGGCGCCGCCAGGCGGAGCGATCGTCTTTTCCTGCTCGCTGATGCACGAAGCGACTCCCGTGACCCGCGGCCGGCGCTACATGTTCCTTCCGTTCCTTTACGATGACGCCGCCGCCGCCGTCCGTCAGGAAAACTTGCAATACCTTGCGGATTCCCCGGACCGCCACGGATGAGATCACCGAGCATGGCCGTCGCGCCCGTCGGTGGCAAACGCAGGGAGCGGCAAGTCCGCATGCTCCTCCCGGTAAGCGGTCTATGCTTTCAATCGCCGGGGCTACTGGAATGGAACTCCCTGCCCATCTGACGTGACCGTGCATATCTCGACGATAATCCAAATCCAAACGATGAAGAGCGGAATCACTAACCAACCCGCGAGAATGGTGATGAGTAACTGAGCCACCGCGGCGCTCGAATGGCCGGCATAGAAATTGTGAATGCCGAGGGCCCCGAGGAATAATCCCAAGAGGATATAAGCCAAGCGACTCTTGGGAACCGGCCCATAATAGGCCGGGGCCGGCCCTGGATAACCGACATACCCGGGTGGCGGATAGTAAGTTTGTCCAGGGGGAGGATACGGCGATTGGCCATAGGGTTGACCATAAGGTTGACCATAAGGTTGGCCAAAAGGTTGACCGGAAGGTTGGCCATAGGGTTGACCGGAAGGTTGACCGTAGGGCTGGCCGGGTCCCTGGGCGTAAGCTTGACCATAATTGGGCGGAGCGGTTGGCTGCCCAGACGCTTGGCCTCCATACATGGGATAGGGCTGCGCTACGGCAGGTGGTGATGCGTACGGCGTTAGCGCTGGCGACGCTAACACGGGCGCCGCGGGCTGGGGCGCCGCGGGCTGGGCGGCGGACCCTGGCGACTGGCCCGCCATCGCCGCGAATCCGCCTCCGGGCGGGACCACTGGACCGGCACCAGCCTTGGCTTTCACGCAGCTCCCGCAGCGGTAATCCGAGCTAACGAGCGATTCGGGGGAAGAGACCCTTCGCCCGCAACTCGAACAGGTGAACTCGATCAACTTGCCATGAGACATTGCAGCGCACCTTTAAGCCGAACGGCCCAGGCATCAAAAAAACACGTCCCAGCGAGTTTCGCTCGCCGGGACGTCGTGGTCAAATCATCCACGGAATGAACTTCCGCACGTGCCGCGGGAGCGATCGCGCGGGAAGTTCGGCGGGGCAACCTAGCGAACTTCGCGGTGGCACGGGCGGCCGGCGACGCAATCGAGCCGGTTGGCCGGCTTGGCGTCTGGCCCCATGACATGCTGCGTCAGATTGCACCAGCAGTTTTGGCTGCTGGCGTCATCCGGATGTTCGGGGTTCTTGATCTCCCCGGTCACGTACATCGCTTTGCTCCGCAGATACACGCACGGAGGCAACGTGGCCGGACTGGTCGAGTCGTAAAAGCGTTGGAACGGCATGGCTAAAAACCTCCTGTGGGATGACCGGCGGCGGCCAGAATCGCCCGCTTCACGGCGACTTTAGCCAGTTGCACCTTGTACGCGTTTTGCGACAGCGGCGTCGCGTCGGCCACGGCCGCTTGGCCGGCCGCTTCCGCCACCGTTTCGTCGATCGAGCGGCCTCGGAGCAGGGCGGCGGCCGCCACCGTGTTCCATGGCGTCGGCGCTACTTGTCCCATGACGATGCGGGCGTCGGCGACGCGCTCACCATCCATCCGCAGGGCGGCCGAGGCGGCTGCCAACGGATAGTCGGGGCCTTCGCCATGCCGCACTTCGTAGGTCGCGTTGGCGATCCCTGCGGGGCTCGGCAACACAATGTGGGTCACCAGCTGATTCGGCGCCAAAATGGTTTCCCGTTGACGCTCGTGACGCGGCGTCTGGAAGAACTCGGCGATCGGCACGAGCCGCTCGCCCACCTCTCCGTCCGCTCCGTCCGGGCCTCGGCCGGCCGCGCCGCCAATGACGCGGACGGCGGCTCCGAGCGCGATCAAAGCCGGAGCGATTCGCGAGCTATGCACGAACTTGGCCGGTCCGTCATTACCGAAAATCGCGTGGTAACGGTTGTCGCCATTGGCCGCCGCTTGGCCGCCTTCGCCGAGCAACCCGCGGCCGCCGCGGAAGAACCAGCACTGCGGACGCTGGCAGATCTCTCCGCCGATCGTTCCTTGGCACTGGAACTGCATGCTGTTGATGCCGCGGATCGCCTGCGTCACCGCGTCGTAACCCGCTAAATACGGGCTATCGAGCAGCGTGTCGAGCGTCACGGCGGCGCCGATCCAGAGTTGGCCGTCGACGCGTCGTTCGAGCGTCCGCAGCGACGGAATTCCGAGGATGTTCACCACGCGGTCGGGCGTGACAATCATCTTCTTCATCAAGCCAACCAAGTCAGTGCCGCCCGCGAGGATTTCCGTCGACACCGAGGAATCGCCCAGCAGTTGTAGCGCCTCGGACTCGGTCGTTGGCGCGGCGTACTCAAAGTTCTTCATGACTTATGCCCTCCCCGCTTTCTGCAATGCTTCCAAAACCCGTTGCGGCGTCAGCGGCAGCACGGGCACGCGGACTCCCAGAGCGTTCGCGACAGCGTTCGAAATCGCGGCCCCCGGGCTGATGACCGGCGGTTCGCCAAGGCCGATGACGCCCCGGCTCCGTTCGCTTTCCGGTTCGTAGATTTCCACCACAATGTCGCCGATGTCGCCGAGCCGCGCGAGTTTGTAGTCGCGAAGTTCGGAATTGAGGAACGCGCCGGAAGCCCGATCGGCGATCCGCTGTTCGAACAAGGCGGAGGCGATCCCCATGATGATCGCGCCGTAGATCTGGCTTTCCGCTTGCTTGCGGGCAACCACCAAGCCCATGTCTTGGACGGCGACGAACTTGTTGATCTTCACGACGCCCGTGTCCTTGTCGACCAGAACGTGCGCCATTTGGACGCCGCCCACCGTCGAGTTGCTCAACGGCGAGGGCGTGCCGCGTTTGAAGGAACCGGTCACTTCGAGCGGCCGCATTCCGATCAGGTTGCAGGCCTCTTTCCAAGACAGGCTCTTGTCGGGCTGCCCCTTCACGCCGATCCGGCTGTTGGCCGCGACCAGCGTATCGGCGGCGACCCCCAGTTTCTTGGCGACCAAATCGCCGATCTTCGCCAACGCGTCCGTTGCCGCTCGGCGATGCGATTCGGACACGCCACCGATCGTGGTGCTGCCGCCCGACGGGCCGCTGACCGGCAGCTTGGAACTGCCGAGGTTCACCTTGATGCCCGTGTAAGGGATGCCGAGCGTTTCGCTCAGCACCAAGGCGATGGCGGTGCGGGTGCCGACACCAAGGTCCTGCGTGCCGCAGAACGTTTCGACGCTGCCATCCGGATGGATTTTCAGGTTGCAGTTCGAGTCGTTCGCGCCGCCGCCCCAGGTATGGATCGCAAGGCCCAGGCCATCGACGACCGAGCCCTTGGCGGCCCCCTTGCCGTGCGGATGCCATTTCGCCTTCCAATCCATCAACTTGGCAGCCAGCTCGATTTCCGCCCGATAAACCGACGGCTTGGCGCCGCCGATACGGCGAGCGTCATCGGTGCCCAGGTTCCGCAGGAAGATGTCCATGCTGTCGGCCCCCATGCGGGCCGCCAGGTCATCAATCGCGGTGTGGGTGATCGCGCAAGCCTGCGGATGGTTGGGAGCGCGCCACGCGCGTTGCGGTCCCAGATTCGTTTGGATGTTGATCTGGCTGCGACGGTAGTTCTTCGGCTCGAAGACGTACGGGATCACGCCGTTATGCGGAACGCCGCCGCCCGTTGCGCCGCCGGAGGTCCAGTGTTCGCTGTCCCAGACTTGGATCACGCCGTTGGCATCCGCCCCCAACTTGACCTTCAAGTAGGCCGAGGGTCGATTGCCCGCGATCTTCAGCTCTTGGTCGCGATCAAGCATCAACTTGACCGGCCGGCCCGTTGCGCGGGAAATCTCGGCCGCCGCCACACCCCAATAGTCCGGCGCGAACTTGCTGCCGAATCCACCGCCAATATGCTCGCAGCGGACTTCGACGTCGTCAGCCGCGATCTTCAATCCGTCCGCGAACTGCTCGTCGGTGCCCGAGACGTTCTGAGTGGACAGGTACGCGAGCAACTTGTCGCCATTCCACGCGACGGTCGCGCCGTGCGGTTCGAGGCAGCAGTGGGTAATCGCGTCGATCCCGTAGAAGCCGTCGATGACGTATTTGGATTCTTTGAACAACCGAGCGAACTCGGCTGTCACGAACTCCTTCTCATCGTCATCATCCCCCGGCTCGCGCTCGGTCTGTTCCTTGCCGCCGCCCTTGGTAGCCCGGTTCGCGGCTTGAGCCGCTGCCAGGTTGGCGTCGTCGACGAACACTTCGAGCATTTCGTATTGGATCTTCAGCTTGGACAGGCCTTCGACGGCAGCGCCATCCGATTCGGCCGCGATGGCCGCGATCAACTCGCCCTGCCACTGGATTTCGCTTCCAGGCTTGGCTTTTTCGAAAACATGGACGTGCACGACGCCCGGAACCTTTTCCGCCACCGACGTGTCGATCGACACGATTTTGCAGTGGGCATGCGGGCATCCCAGCGCGCGGGCGATCAGTTGTTTCGGCAGTTGAATATCGTACGTGTATTTCGCGCGGCCGGACGCTTTCTCGACACCGTCGATCCGGTTGACCCGTTTGCCCAGCGCGGACGTTTCCTCGGCCTTGGGCCAGGAATAGGAATTGTCAGCCATCACTTGCCTCCCTTCACGACCGCGATCGCGGCTTGGATGATGTTGGCGTAGGTGCCGCAACGGCAGATGTTGCCGTTCAGCCCGCCGCGGATTTCCGCTTCCGTCGCCTGGGGATGTTTGTCCAAGAACGCGCGGACCGCCATGACGAATCCCGGAGTGCAAAAGCCGCACTGCAAGGCGTCATGTTCGACAAACGCCTTGACCACGGCGTCGGGTTTGGGGCCGCCCAGGCTTTCGACGGTCTGGATTTTTTTGCCCACCAGCGCGACCGCCAACAGCGTCGAGGCGGACATCGGTTTGCCGTCGATCATCACGGTGCTGCCGCCGCTGCTGCCGTCGTGGCTGATCGGTTTCGCGCCGGTCAAATCGAGTTGCGTGCGGAGCACTTCGAGCAGCGTGGTGCGCGGCTCGACAGTCACCTTCTTCGACTCGCCGTTGACTTGCAACGTGATGGTTGTCTCGCCGCGAACGATGGCGGGGCCCGCCGCTTGGCCCTCCTGGTTCGCCGCCGCCGCGTGCGTCTGCAACGCGGTAGCCGCCGCGACCGCGCCCGAGCCACGCAGAAAATCGCGTCGGCTGAAGCCCGGGTCGCCTGGACCCTTGATCGTCGATTCCGTCATGAATTGCACCTCATGTCAAAGGACAGCCGGGAGTTTTGCCTGAACCCGTTACGCGGCCCGATTATAGGGGTTGCGCCGCGCGAAACAACACTGCGAAACCAAGAGATCGCGGACGGCCTATTATCGGCATCCACCCGCGAAGCACTCCATAAAACGTGGCCAAATCACAGCCCGTACAGCGCTCCGAGCCGTTCGCGGAGCTGCCTCATCAAGGGCGCGTGTCCCAGCGGTTGGCCCGTCGCGCGTTGCGCCAACTCGGCGGCCGGATAGCATTGCCCGGGCGCGTGGACCTTCTCGCGGAGCCACTCGCGAAGCGGCTGGAATTCGCCGCGGCGGAACTGAGCGGCCAATCCGCCCAGATCGCGGTCGGCCGCGTCGAATAGCTGCGCGGCATACAGATTGCCAAGCGAATAGGTGGGGAAGTAACCGATCAGTCCCGCGCTCCAGTGGATGTCCTGCAGCACGCCGTTCGCCGCGTTCGGCGGCTCGATCCCCAGCAACTCGCGGTACTTTCCACTCCACGCCGCCGGCAAATCGGCCACTGACAACTCGCCGGTCAGCAACGCCTGTTCCAGTTCAAACCGCACGATGATGTGCAGGTTGTAGGTCGCCTCGTCAGCCTCCACGCGGATCAAGGAGGGCCGGACGTTGTTGATGGCGAAGTGGAAATCCGCGAGCGGCACGCCACGCAACGCCTCTGGAAAAGCGGCCTGGGCGTGCGGGAAGAAATGTTCCCAGAACGGCAGGCTGCGGCCCACGAGATTCTCCCACAGTCGCGATTGCGACTCGTGAATTCCCAGGGACACGTAGGTGCCCGGCGGCAACCCGTACTGCTCGACCCGCAACCCCTGGTCGTAAATCCCGTGACCCGCCTCGTGCAAAATGCCAAAAAACGCTTGCGGGAAATAATGCTCGTCGTATCGCGTGGTGATCCGGCAGTCCTTGGGCCCCAACCCCGTGCAGAACGGATGGTGAGTCACATCCAAACGGCCGCGTTGGAACTCGAATCCAATCGCCGCCGCCGCCACTTTTCCGAACGCCTCTTGAGCGGCCACCGGATACGACCGCTTGAGCAACTCCACCGGCGCCTGTTTGCCGCTGTCCAGGATCGCCGCGACAAACGGCGCAAGCTCCCGCCGCAACCCCTCCAGGACCCGCGCCACGTCCGCCGTCTTCGCCGCCGGCTCGTAGTCGTCCAGCAACGCGTCGTACGGGTGCTCGACATAGCCGAGCGCCATCGCCTGTTCACGTTTCAATTCAATGATCCGGGACAAAGCCGGCGCGAACATCGCGAAATCGTTCGCCGCCCGCGCTTTCACCCATACCTGCTGGCCCAACACGCAGGCCCGCGTCAACTCCTCCACAAGCCGCACCGGCAGCCGCCGACGTTTGTCAAAATCCCGCCGCAACTGCCGCAGCGTCGTGCCCGCGTCGCTGTGCGGATCGGCGGCCAGCGGGCCGGTTTCCAATTCGTCCAGCCAACCGCCCAGCCGCGAATCGATGCGACGCTCGTGAATCAACCGCGACAAGTACGCTAACTGCTCCGCGCGGTACTCGCCCGCATCCACCGGCATATACGTCCGCTCATCCCACTCCAACACGCCTTGCACCGATTCCAACACCGCCGTTTCCCGCGTGAAACCGCACAACTGCTCAAACGCCGACACGGCAGGGGATGCCATAGAGATCGCTCCAAGGGCCAGGGGTATCGTCTTCGGTTCTAGATCTGTGAGCTTCGGTCTTCGGTGGCAGGTCGCAGTTTTCAGTTTGCGGGTTTCCGTCGGAAATTCGCAGGCACAGGCCCGACCTGACAACGTCTATCAAAGTAACCGTCCGACCATCGTTATGCGATATCCCCCGGGCTCGCCGGCGCATCATCGACCGGCGCCGAGGCAGCGAGTGTACAGCCAGCGGAAGAGGGACATCCGGTTGGCGAGCACTCGGAGCAGCGGGTCGAACACTCGACAGGGACGGGCGGGGACAATTCGTCCTTGCACTGGCGGGGCGCCCAGCGACGACACAAGGCAATAATCGACTCGACGAAAGCGTTGTTCCGACAAACGAATGAACTCGCAAGCGTCGATTCGCTCGAGCAAGAAGCGTCTCAATCGGGCTGAAATCCGGTCCAGGTAGTCGAACGAGTTTTCGGCTTGAGTGGCGTCGGTGCCGCATCCCAACAGATCATCGAACAATTCGCGAACCGCTGGTGTCATCACGGTCGACCAAGGGGCCAGATTGCCGTCTGCCAGCAGTTCACTTTCGTCGTCGGCGTGCAGATGCTGTCTCAGCTCGGGCGAACCGCTGGCCAACTGGCTCTCGAACGCATCGGCCTTGGTGAGCACCACGACCAAGTTTTGTCGGCGAGTGTCCGCACCCAAATCGCCCATGCCGATGAGGTAGGTGTTGAGGAGTCGCGACAATTCGGCGGCGGGCTCGCCCGTTTCACAGAGGTCCGGGATGCTGACGAAGAACAAAGCGGTCGGGGCGCGGGCGACAAACCGCGCGTAACGGCCCATCGACGACGCCCGCTCGAACGATTCTCCGGACGTGTCGTAAATCACGAGCGTGCAATTGCCGTGCTGCGGTATACCGCTCAGACGCAACATCATCGGACGGGGAAAAGTTCGCGGGGTCGCGTCGGGAAGCTCGTTTTTCCCAAGGCGTCCCATGTTGCGGTAGACGTTTTCCAGGCTTTCCTCATCGATCGCCAAGCTGTAGAAGCCGGGCCAAATCCCCGCTAAGCGTTTGATCTCGCGCAGGAGCGACGCGCAGTAGACCGTTTTTCCGTGCCGCGGGTAGCCAATCGCGCTGATGATGACGGGCGGAAATGTTTTCGCGCCTTCAATGTATAGCCGGGGCACTGTTTCTTTGCACGATACGCAAATATGTCGGGGCATTTCGGCCGGCGGCGCATCGATGAGGAAACCTTGCTGCGTCAAGCAGTAGGGACACGGTGGCTTCATGAGCAGTTCCCCTTCCCTTCACAGTTCAACCTGAGGGATGTGTCTCGTATCCAACGCCCGCTATTCGCTCCTGGGAGGCGGGTCTTGGAGTGACGGGGACTATTTCGGCGAATGTTTTGCGAAAACGGCTTTCAATAGCCGGTCGCGCAGGTCGGAGGCTTCGTCCGGTTCGAGCAACCGACCGCCTCCCAGCGCCTCCTGGCGCCAAAGCGCGTCGACCAACTCGCGCTGATCGGAAAGCGGCAAGGCGGCCATCAACTTGCGTAAGCGAAAACGCCGCCACACGCCGACTAGCCAGACGCCGGCCACCCCTTGCGACCATCCGCAATACCAGACGATCAGCCATGGATCACCGAAGCACCCCAACCAACTTGCGAGCGTCTCGCGAATCTCACGTTGATGCGGGAATCCGCGATGGCGGGCCACGGCGCGAATCGATTCCGTGACTTGCTCGACCGACCACAGACGCGAGATCGATCTTCCCCCCGCGCCAGGCGGCCGCCGGCCAGCCGAACCATGCGTGTTCTGGCCGCACGCCCGGCGATACAGCGTCGCCGGCGGTTCGCTCGCCAGCAGTTCATCCACGATGCAAGTCCAGAGCGGAGCCAGCACGTCCCCCGCGAACTCGGCCGGCGGATCGAGATACCCGGGATGCGTTTTGTCCCATGAGCCTCGCGAGCTTCGACCCGTCAAAAAATCGATCAGCGCGAGCAAAACACGGGGCGTGAAGCGGCGGAGCAACGCTCGGAGGCGCCAATGCCAACGATGTCGCGGCGAAGGAATCCATTGGTTCCACAGCGTGTCTCGCAAGCCCCGCATGAGCAACGTGCGGATCCATGGCCGATTCGCGGCCACCACCTCGCCGATCAGCGCTTGGTCCATGTCCGGAATCGTGGTCTGGGGATCTTCGAGCGTTTGGCAATAGCGAGCCGCCGTGTCGCGAACCGTCTTGGTCCAAGCCACGGAGGACTCGTGCAAACGCCAGCGCACCCAGGCCGCATAGGGGGTTGGCTGGTCGGTAACGGCGGCCCTGCTGGGAAGCGGGCTGGCTTTCGAGGCGTTACGTTGTCCCGTCACCCAGAATTGGGTCGAGGCCGAATTGCAGCCTTCAAAGTCGGTGTCAAACGAGGCCTGGGGACGCCATGCGGCGGGCACCAGCGGCCAGACCGCGCGGAGCGTCGCGGCGATCTCGTGTTCGGGCCCCGTCAGCACGATGCGGTCCACCGGATCGGCATCGTGAGGTGGATTCGCTCTTTGCCGATTCCCCGGCTGGTTCGGCCTCCGAAAGGAAAACCGGGCACTGGCGACACGAGCTTCCGCCGTCAGTTCGATGAGCTCGTCGGGAGAAGGCCGGTCGGTCGGACGCCACACCAGCGGCGGAATCGCACCTGTGGTTTTGTCACCCGCAGCCAAAGCGTCCGCCAAGTTCTCCAAAAAAGGAACTTGATCGAGGAACACGAACGGGTTGGCATCGGCCGCGTGGAACACGTCGGGGCGGATCAGCAAGGCGTGGGCGAGATAACACCCGCCGCGGCCGGACGCGTCACGATCGTCGGTAGCCACAATGCGCGCGACAACAATCAGACCGCTGGGCGCCGCGAAAAAGACTTGCTTGCGGCGACGCTCCGGCGACGGAAAAAACGCCAATCGCTCTTCGATCATTTCCAAGTCGTCCGCCGCGAGATAGCCGGGAGTCGTGTAGGCCGTTTGAAACCCTTCGCGGCGGCGCGGCGACTGATGGCGATCGAGACGGGCGAACACCAGTTGCCCAATCTCGGCGGCGGGCAACAGCGGATTCATCGGTCGCACCCGCCTGTTCCGCACCACGGAGCTCCGCAGCCACCGGTCGGAGCCGGTGCGCACACCGGCAACTCAGCCCCGCGCGGACCGCCACCCTGAACATGAGCAGCCGGCACCCCTAACTGGCGATCCAGGTCGCGACTGTGGCATAACGGGCACTCGGGAGCGTCCCCTCCCCGAATCAGCAACTCAAAGCGGCTGTGGCAGCGGCGGCATTCGTATTCGAAAAGCGGCATGGCGACCTCCTATGCAAGACTCTGAACATCCCCAGACGGTTTCCGATCGACCCCTAATGCTTAACGGTTGCCTGACGGGCGAGCAAGTGCGGGCGTTGGATGACGCCGCGTGGCGCGAATTCGGAGTGCCAAGCCTCGTCCTGATGGAAAACGCCGGTCGAGGCTGCGTTGATGCCTTGGAAGCGCTCGGCATCGCCGGCCCCGTCGCTATCGTCTGCGGCCGCGGCAATAACGGCGGCGATGGACTGGTGGTCGCTCGGCATCTCGACCTTCGCGGCTACGCAGTGCGAGTCGTCTTGGCAGGCGACTTCACCGCCAGCCCGCCCGACACAGCGGCCAATCTGGCGATCGTTCAACGTTCGAATTTGCCGCTCATTCACGTCCAGGAAATGCCGCGCGATCAAGCGTTGCTCGACGAGACGCTCGCCGCGGCCGCTTGGGTCGTCGACGCGATCCTGGGCATCGGCGTTCGCGGCAACCCGCGCGCGCCGCTCGCCGCTGTCATCGAACGCATGAATGCCGCGCCAGGGCGCAAGTTCGCGATCGATGTGCCGAGCGGACTTGACGCCAACTCCGGCCAGCCAGGGCAGCCAACCTTCCGAGCCGATGTCACGTGCTCATTCGTCGCGCCCAAAGCCGGTTTTCAAAATCCGGCCGCCGCTCGCTGGCTCGGCCAAGTGCGGATCGCCGACATCGGAGCCCCACGCCGGTTGATCGAGCGGTTCCTGAGTCGCTGACCGCGCATGTCGCCGCCCGTGGGAACGGGGGGGGCAAGGCACCCGTGCCAGTCCGGCGGGATGCTCGCGACGGACAAGATGTCCGTCGTACAAAGAGGAGGTTCACCACGATCGAAGCCCACTCGGTAACGCCTGCATCCGCTTTCCTCGTTTACCGCCGAGCCGTAGGCGACGGCCGGGCCTTCAAACCGAAATCACAACGCGGTGTCGAATTCCGCTTCCAACAGCGACGGACAAGATGTCCGTCGTACAAAGAGAGGAGGT